>NZ_QHHV01000699.1:0-478 GCF_003947245.1 Actinoplanes sp. ATCC 53533
ACGTACAGCTTGTACTGATCCGGGGTGAAGTACGACTGCGCGCCGCCGATGATGAACTGCAGCTGGAGCAGCGTGGACGAGAACAGGTTGATCAGGCCGGCGTTCTGGGTCGCGACCGCGCTGGTCAGCTGGCTGGATGCCTGGCTGATCAGGTCGTCACTGCGCAGCGCCTGGTCCAGCGCGAAGACCTGGCGACCCGTGGAGGTGGTCAGGTCGGCGGCCGTCTGCAGGCCGAGCCCGTCGATGATCGGCGTGATCACGGCGGTGAACTCGGAGACGATCAGGTCCGGCCGGATCGTCCGGCCGAGGATGCTGGCGCGGGTGCTGTCGAGCTTCTTGACGTTTTCCACGGCCGCTCTCAGCCGCGGCGTGAGCGGCTGGTCGAGGCTCCTGAGGCTGAGGATGCGGTCGGTCGCCTCGGCGCTCTGCACCACGAGCTGCGGGCGATCGACGAGGCCGAACAGGTAACCGACCGAGA
>NZ_QHHV01000700.1:0-538 GCF_003947245.1 Actinoplanes sp. ATCC 53533
GCCTCCACCGTCTGGGAGATCCTGAAAGAGGCCGGTGTCGATCCGACGCCCCAGCGCACCAGCAGCACCTGGGCCGCGTTCCTGAACTCCCAGGCCCACGCCGTCATCGCCGCCGACTTCTTCGAGACGACCACGCTGACCGGCGCCCGCCTCTACGTACTCGCGGTCATCGAGCATGCCACCCGCCGCATCCGGATCCTCGGCGCCACCGCGCACCCGACCGCTGGCTGGGTGGCCCAGACCGCCCGCAACCTCGTCATGGACCTCGAAGACACCGGCTGCCAGGTGAAATACCTGATCCGCGACCGTGACCGCAAGTACCCGGCCCTGTTCGACACCGTCCTGGCCGACGCCGGAATCGATGTCGTGCTCACCGGAATACGGACACCCCGGATGAACGCGATCATGGAACGCTGGGTACGAACCTGCCGCCGCGAACTCCTCGACCGCACTCTGATCCTCAACCAGCGGCACCTGCTGCACGCGCTGCGCGAGTACGAGACCTTCTACAACGGACATCGTCCGCATCAGGGCATCG
>NZ_QHHV01000701.1:0-548 GCF_003947245.1 Actinoplanes sp. ATCC 53533
GCGACGATGGTCACCGCCGGCGTCTACCTGATCGCCCGGTCCAACCCGATCTTCTCGGCCAACGCCACGCTGCAGACGGTCGTGGTCAGCGTCGGCGCGCTCACCCTGCTGATCGGCTGCGTCATCGGCGCCGCCAAGGACGACATCAAGCGCGTCCTGGCCTGGTCGACGGTCAGCCAGATCGGCTACATGTTCCTCGGCGTCGGGCTGGGCGGCGGCGCGTACGCGCTGGCCATCATCCACCTGCTCGCGCACGGCTTCTTCAAGGCCAACATGTTCCTCGGCGCCGGCTCGGTCATGCACGGGATGCACGACCAGGTCGACATCCGGCGGTTCGGCGGGCTGCGTAAGCACATGCCGTACACCTGGATCACCTTCATGATGGGCTGGCTCGCCATCATCGGCATCCCGCCGCTGTCCGGCTACTTCTCCAAGGAGCCGATCATCGCGGCGGCCTTCGAGCGCGGCGACTGGACCTCCTGGCTGTACGGCACGGCGGCCCTGCTCGGCGCCGGCCTCACCGCCTTCTACATGACGCGGCTGTTCGT
>NZ_QHHV01000702.1:0-577 GCF_003947245.1 Actinoplanes sp. ATCC 53533
CCCGCAGGTAGCGGTATAGGTGCGGGTCGTGTCCTGGCGCGGGTTGCGGGTCGGGGTCGCCCCGGCCGCATTCGACGTCGGCGGGTGCATGAGCAGGTGCAGGTGGTAGACGACGCTGCGGTCCCTGCGCACGTCCAGGTGCGGTGCCCATCGTGGCGACGTAGGAACAATGATATGATGGTTGGGTGCAGTTGGTCGTGCAGGTCAAGCTCCTGCCGACACCTGACCAGGGGTCGTCGCTGGAAGCAACCCTGCGTGCCTGCAACGCCGCCGCCTCCGAGGTCGCCGTGGTGGCCCGCAACACGGGCGTCTACCGCAACTACCACCTTCGCAAACACGTCTACCAGGCCATCAAGACCGACCACGGCCTGGGCGCCCAAGCCGCCCAGCACGTGATCAAGAAGGTCTGCGACGCCTACAAGTCTCTGAAGGCGAACATCCGCGCCGGGAATCTCGGCAAGCCCGGCTCGAACGCCGGCGAACGCCGAGAGCACCCGATCAGCTTCCGCTGGAATGCTGCCCAGCCGTACGACGCGCGGATGTTGTCCTGGCAGCACGACGCCCGGACCGTGTCGAT
>NZ_QHHV01000703.1:0-482 GCF_003947245.1 Actinoplanes sp. ATCC 53533
GTTCGACTGCTCCGGCTACACCATGTACGTCTACAAGAAGGCCGTCGGCAAGAAGCTGCCGCACAAGGCCAACTCGCAGCAGAAGTACGGCAAGGCCGTCAGCAAGGGCAACAAGAAGGCGGGCGATCTACTGGTCTTCCGCTCCGGGTCCTACGGCACCCACGTCGGCATCTATGCCGGTGGCGGCTACATGTGGGCCTCTCCCCGCGCCGGCAAGACCGTCCAGAAGCAGAAGGTCTACAGCAACAGCTACGTCGTGCGGCGCCTCGTTTCCGCCTGACGATAACTGCCGACTCATGAAGTGGAGCGCGCCCTCTGGGGTCGTGCTCCACTGGCATTCCCCAGGTGATGAGCAACGTGAGGCAGGCGGAAGCGTTGTCGCCTCATGCGATGGAATGGCAACGCCAGTGAAGCGCAGGCGCGGCTGACGGACTTCGATATCGTCGGCGCGGGCCCGGTGGTGCCAACGTCATGTCCTTCGA
>NZ_QHHV01000704.1:0-602 GCF_003947245.1 Actinoplanes sp. ATCC 53533
CGGGTGCAGCACGGTCTCCGACTGGTCACCTCCGCGGTCGGCGTTCGCCGGCTCCGGTTCCCGGTCGACGTGATCATGGTCGCGATACGTTGGTACCTGCGCTATGGCTTGTCCTATCGTGACGTCGAGGAACTACTGGCCGAACGTGGCGTCGAGGTCGACCACGTAACGGTGTACCGGTGGGTGCAGCGGTTCACCCCGCTGCTGGCCGACGCCGCACGGTTCGCCCGCATTCGCCGGGCGACCGCTGGTTCGTCGACGAGACCTGTGTCAAGGTCAACGGCGTCTGGCGCTACGTCTACCGGGCCATTGACCAGCACGGTCAGGTCATCGACGTGATGCTCACCGGTCGCCGAGACGCCGGTGCGGCCTGCCGGTTCTTTACCCGGGTATTGCGCAGCCTGAAGGTGCATCCCCGTGAGGTGATCACCGATGCCGCACCGGTCTACCCGGCCGTGCTCGACGATCTGCTGCCGGCGGCATGGCACCACGTCGAGCAGTACGCCAACAACCCGATCGAGGCAGATCACGGTCAGCTCAAGCGGCGGCTGAGACCGATGCGCGGGCTCCGGACCGATCGGACCGCCCAAGTGGTGATCGCC
>NZ_QHHV01000705.1:0-560 GCF_003947245.1 Actinoplanes sp. ATCC 53533
AGGCGCCCTCGATCGAGTCGATGTAGTAGAAGGCCTGGTGGGCAGAGGTCTCGTGGCGGATCGAGTCGAAGATGTAGAACTCGGCCTCGGCGCCGAAGTAGGCCGTGTCCGCGATGCCGCTGGACGCGAGGTAGGTCTCGGCCTTCTTCGCCACGTTGCGCGGGTCGCGCGAGTAGGCCTCCCGCGTGAACGGGTCGTGGATGAAGAAGTTCAGGGCCAGCGTCTTCTGGATCCGGAACGGGTCGACGAAGGCCGTCGTGACGTCCGGCAGCAGCATCATGTCGGACTCGTGGATGGCCTGGAACCCGCGGATCGAGGATCCGTCGAAGGCGAGACCGTCCGTGACCACACTGTCGTCGAACGACTCCACCGGCATGTTGAAGTGCTGCATCACGCCGGGAAGGTCACAGAACCGTACGTCGACGAACTTGACGTCCTCGTCTTTGAGGTATCGCAGGAGTTCCTCGGGATTGGCGAACACACGTCCTCCTGGCACAGGATTTGGAACCGGGCGGCGTGAGCCGCCACGAAGCAAGGCTGGTCGCGACGCTATGGGTCCG
>NZ_QHHV01000706.1:0-534 GCF_003947245.1 Actinoplanes sp. ATCC 53533
TACTGGGTCAGGGTCCAGTCGGCGCCGTAGCCACGCATCGCCGTCTGCCACATGTGCCGGTGGGTGTCGATCATGCCGGGCATCAGGATGCCGCCGGTCGCGTCGATCACCGTGGCGCCCTCCGGCGCGGTGAGGCCGACGCCGACCTCGGCGATGCGCTGGCCGATCACCAGCACGTCGGCGTTCGGCAACAGGGTATGCCGGTCGTCCATCGTCAGCACGGTGCCGTTGCGGAACAGAACACTGTCGGTCATGCCGGGTCAACTCCCTCCGCGACCAGCGGACAGGCGTCCGTCTAGCGGTCAGCGTCTCGGCGTCAGTGTGTTGCGGCTCACCACGAGTGTCAAGGCTCGATGATGGTTGACAGTCATACGTGGCGAGCCGAGACTGACGATCGAGCGGACGACTGTCCGCCTAGCGGTCAATACCTCGAAAGGCGGCACATGGGACCCCTCAGCGGACTGCTCGTCGCGGACTTCTCCCGGATCCTGGCGGGCCCGTACGCGACGATGCTGCTCGCCGACCTCGGCGCCC
>NZ_QHHV01000707.1:0-578 GCF_003947245.1 Actinoplanes sp. ATCC 53533
CCGGCTTCATCACCAAGGGCGAGGTCAAGTACCGCGGCGTCGACCTGCTGAAGCTGCCCGAGAACGAGCGGCGCAAGGTCCGGGCCAACCAGATCGCGATGATCTTCCAGGACGCCCTGTCGGCGCTGAACCCGGTGTTCACCGTCGGCTACCAGATGGCCGAGCTGTTCCGGGTGCACCGGGGCATGTCGCGGGGCGACGCCAAGCAGCGCTCCATCGAGCTGCTCGACCAGGTCAAGATCCCGGGCGCCAAGCTCCGGTTCGGCGACTACCCGCACCAGTTCTCCGGCGGTATGCGCCAGCGCGTCATGATCGCCATGGCGCTGGCGCTCGACCCCGAGGTGCTGATCGCCGACGAGCCCACCACGGCGCTCGACGTGACCGTGCAGGCGCAGATCATGGGCCTGCTGGCCGAGCTGCAGCAGCAGCGCAACATGGGCCTCATCCTGATCACCCATGACATGGGCGTGGTCGCCGACGTCGCGGACCGCATCTCGGTGATGTACGCGGGCAAGGTCGTCGAGGAGGCGCCGGTCTACGACATCTACGCGCGCCCGGCCCACCCGTACGCGAAGGCC
>NZ_QHHV01000708.1:0-570 GCF_003947245.1 Actinoplanes sp. ATCC 53533
CGAGGTCAGGCCGAGTGGCGGCAAGCAGCTTGGCGGCAGTCCTGGCCCGATCGTCGTCCACCTCTTCCAGGGAAGTGCGCAATACCGTCCGCCCGGATCGAACGGCCTTCGCCCGATCGTCGTAGATCTTGCGAAGATTCTTGAGCCGGGTCTCGGCATCGGTGACCGGTTCGATGGCGAGCAGTGGAGCCATGGCGTCGAACAGTTCACTGGGCCGCGACGACATCAGCCGGCCGAGGTCGTTCGCGGTGAGGAACGGGCGGTAAGTGTCCATCGACTGTTGCCAGCCGAGGGCTTCGATATCGGGCAGAGAGATCTTGGCCTGACCCGGCTCGGTGGCGTCCTCGGACCAGCTTCGCCGAATCCGCAGGGGCGCGGCGACGCCGTCGAGGCGAGCGATCAGGTCGATCTCGCAGGGCGCTGAAGTATGCAGATTGCGCCAGCCGTCGCGGAAGATGCTGTTGCGCTCGGCCCATCGCTGGCTGTCGCCGGTAAGGGCAAGCTCGATGGCCTCGGCGAAGCTGGACTTGCCGGAGCCGTTGCGACCGACCACAAGGGTGAGGCCGTTCT
>NZ_QHHV01000070.1:0-16376 GCF_003947245.1 Actinoplanes sp. ATCC 53533
AAAAGGTGGATCGTTGAGCAGGTCAACGGCACGCTGATGTTGCACCGCCGTCTGGTCCGCGAATACGAGGCCCGGCCCGAATCATCGGTGTCAAGGACGCTGTGGGCGTCGATGGCGAACATGGTCCGCCGGTTGACCGGAACCAGCACCCCGACCTGGCGACACCGGTGAACGGCATGCATCTCGAGACGATCCTCGGACTGATCACCGACCGGGAAGTCGCAGCAACGCACCGAGCCGGGCAGTTGCACGCGCAGATCAGCGCCCTGACCGACGAACTCACCCTCCTCGACGGCGAGTTGGCCGACCTCGCGACCACGCGCAGCACCCTGCAGACATTCGCCGCGGACGAGTTCACCGCCGACGACCCCACCGTGACCAGTTCCGCCTATCAGCAGATCCTCGGCGTGCTGCGCACCACGCCAGACGGGATGCGCGCCAAGGACATCTGCCGCGCCCTCAACATCGAACCGCTGCCGAAACACGTCGAAGGCGCCCGCGCGAAGCTGAAACGCATGGTCAACCGGCAGGTCCTCACCGAAAACCAACCCGGAATCTTCGCCCTCGTCCCGAAACGGACCTAACCTCCCTGACCGCCCTCTCAGGGGCAAGGGCTTCTGCGGCGAACTCGACCAGCCGCTCAGGGACGGGAACCCAGTCGCCCGTGCGCTCGTCGGCGCCGAGAATGACGATCGGCCCGTACAGGCGCACATGTCGTTTCCATACGGCGGCCGCCATCGCAAGGTCGCGTTTGTCGACGTCGGGTGGAGCGGGGTATTCGCCGGTCATTTGGGCGAGCCTGAGTGCGTATCCGAGGATGGTGGCTCGTCGGTTGAACACCGCGTCGCTGAGGCACTCCGGTGAGCCTTCCTCGTCCAGCAGGAAGTCCAGGCTGATCAGCCCGGCTTGCTCCACCGTGACCTTCTCGATCAGGTCGCAGCCGATCACCTTCCGGGCTCCGGCGTGGGCGTTGTCGCCGAGGTCCACGAGGTGGACCGTCGCGGTCGGGTCGGCGGGTATCAGCAGTGCCGGGAATCTCGGCTGGTCCGTGTCGGGAGTCCAGCGCATCGCGTCGAGAGGCGTGGGGCTGCTCATCGTCGCTCACATCTCCTATGGGTAGTAACGTATCTACCTTGTTGGGTGGGCCCTTGCGCGGAACGAGCGCGTTGTCGCCGCGAGCACGCGGGACCCAGGACGTCCTGTGGTGCTCGGTGTATGCCGCCCGCTGCTGACTTGGCCTGCGGGGTGCGTGTTTGCCGCTGCTGGCGGCTACCAGGCGCAGCGGGTCTTGCAGGCATGCCGGTACGCCGAGCGTGGGTCAGACCGGCCGAGCGTCCGTGTTGGTCCGGTCGGCCGGTCGGCGGGGCCCGGCGTCCGCGGCGACGCAGTGCAACTCGTGCACGTCGTAGGGGCCCTCCTGCTAGCTCTGGAGCAGGTCGGTCTTGGTTCGCACTGGCCCGTTCACACTGATCACCGCCTGGTCAGCGGTGATCGGGTAGCTGTCACAACCATCCCGACGAACAGCTCCGCCGGCCGCGATCCGCGACCGGCCACATGAAGCAATCGCAGCCGCCGTGCTGTATCCGGCGGGGTCTGATCTGCGCCGGCGCGAACTCAGCCGTGCCGGCATGGTCGATGCCGTGGCGTTGGCTCTGCGCGCCGGTCGGCCAGCGGACGCACGCCGAGCTCACCGAGCCGATCGCGGACGCCGGCGGTCTCACGCTCGCTGCGGTGCAGCGTCGACTCGGCTGTCGCCACAGGGCATGGGTTCACGGAGTCCTGAGTGGCTCGACCGCGGAACGCGCCTGCTGTGAGCCCTCCGGCGGCTTGTGGCGGACGGGATTGCCGGACTCCCGGCCGATGACCCGCGCCTCCGATCGCCACATCACGGTGATCGGGGACTTCTGCACGAAGGAGCCATCTGGGCCGCCGGGCAGCACCCCGATCCCGTACCGCCCTCCTTCGCAGGGAACCCACTGCCAGACGGTCCCGGCCTGGTCGTGAACCCATGCGGTGACCAGTCCGTAGTGCCGTGCGTAGCGGATCACCGAATCGCGGGCGGCGTCCTGGAGGTTCGTGCCTGGCGGGTACTGGTCCTGCCGGGCGAAGCGGACGATGTACTGCTCGCCGCCGCACTCCTGGATCATGAGCACACCTGAATCAACGTCGGACGGTGCTCGTCCGGGCATGAACTCGCTGACAGCGGGTCATCCGTGGACAACGCAACCTGCCAGCGGATGTGTGACGCAGTGCCGGTCATGCGCGCATCCGCAGGGTCGGCAGCGCCGCGTGACGGGTCATCGGCCACGGCACACTCGCCGGATCGATGTGCGCGGTGATGAGCTTGCCGACGATCGGGGTGAGACCGGTGCGGGGGCTGCAGTCCATCGCGCGGCGCAGCGCTTCACCCGCCAGTACCTCGTTGCCGGTGCGCCAGGCCCACCAGGCGGCGAGCGTCGCCACCGGACCGGCGTGGCTGTCCGGGACGCGGCGGGTCAGGTCGAACCACAGCTGTCGCTGCCACGGCTGGCCGTCGGTGGCCAGCCATGCCTGCTCTCGCGGGTTCGGCTCGCACAGCAGCACGGCCAGTGCGGCTGCCTGGGCGTCGCTGAGCCGTTGTCCCCGCTCGGCCATCCGCAGCGCGTCCGCGACCGTGAACGGCTCTTTGGCATCATCCGGGTGGGTGATGGCGGCGCTGATCGCGGCTTGGGCGTCAGGATCGGCGCCGAGTTCGCTCACCACTTCGGCGCGCGACGCCGCCGCGGTTTCGCCATGGACGACCAGGGTTGCCGCGGAGACGGTGGCGCGTGGGTCGAACGCGACGCCGTGTGTGGCGGAACATCGGCAGCCGTCCCAGACGCAGCGGTATTCGTTCGCGCTGACCCAGAAGCTGCCCACGATGGGCACGTCGCGGCGCAGGCCACGGATGATGGCGTCGAGCCGGCCGCTGTCCGGTTGGCTGCCGTAGCCCACCAGCACCAGGGCCGACGTGGTGTGGCCCAGCGCCGCACGGAACTGGGCGATGATCTCGGCCGGTGGTGCATCGAGGTCCATCCGGCCTACGGCACGGACGTGCTTGTCCGAACCGGCGAAGACCGCGACGATGGAATCGGCGGGGTGGAAGCCGATCAGGAACGGCACCGCACCCAGCAGATCCTCCGCCGAGCGCACCCGGCAGTCTGCTTGCGTCTGACTCATCGAGGGTTGTCCTTTCACGATCAGGAGCCGCCGCGGACGCGGCAGGCGGCGTCCTGGTGAGGCCGGCCGCCGCGGGCTGTTGGCAGAGAACGGGATGAATGGCGATCAGGGGTTGTTGGCGCCGCCACCTGTGGTAGGTCGATGGGCGTTGCGCACAAGCTCGACGGATGGGCTTGCTGTGTCCGATCAGGAGGCCGGCTCGACGCGGCGGGTGACGCTGTCGGCGAGACCGGCGCACCGTTACAGCTCGGGGACGGTGTAGCGGCCGCGCTCCTGAGTTCGCAGCAGATCAGCCTCGTTACGCACTGGCCCGGTCACAGGAGTACCGCGGGGTCCGCGGCGACCGGGTAGGGCAGCTCGTCCATGCCGATCGGGCAGCGCCGCCGCCAGCTGCGATCCCCGACCGGCCAGACGAACCGGTGGCAGCCGAGGTGGCGCACCTTCCGGGCGCCGATCTGTTGCAGGGCGAGTACGAGCCATGCGGCGGGTGTCAGGTCCCTACCGGTCCGCGCGTAGCCGGCGACCATCTCGGCCAGCGGACGAGCGCCCAGTCGACACAGCCTGGCCTGGACTCCCTGTGCTCCGCGTTCGCCGCGGCACACCTTCGACTGTGCCCTCGCGGTCAGGACCGTCCCGTCGGGCAACACCGCGATGGTGCGCCTCGTTCCGCGTCCGAGGTACCGTCCTCGGGTGACGCGGTAGATGTGGCCGATGTGCCCCCGCAGCAGCGGTATGCCGGTGACGATCCGCGGTTGCGGGTCCGAGAACGCGACCAGGCCGCGAAGCCCGTGAGCGGCGGCGAGGCGGAACAGCCGACCCAGCATGAAACTTTCCGCATTTGCGGGCACCTCGTCCAGCAGGACGAACCTGGACAATTCCGCCGCAGAGTTGGGGTCGAGCGTCGGGAACGGCTTGGTGAGCACTCGCGGGTGCATCGGCACCCCGAGCGCCGCCGCTCCGACGAGGTGCTGTCCCTCGACGAGGGCGAGCGACATTCTCGCCGCGGGCCAACTGTGGCTGTAATGATGCCGTTCCACAAATCGGCGTGCTTCCCGTTCGGGAACCTCCACCACCCGGTATCGGCGGGCGTTGAAGCCGCCGTCGCTCGTGTGCCGCCACGTCGGTGTCCGGTGGGCGGTGCGCTGGCACCAGCCGCTGTCGTAGAGGGGGCCGTCGGCGGGCGGTAGCGCTGCGACATTGCGGGGTTCGTCGAGCTGCGGGGAGTGCCGGAGAATTTCCTCGCTGGGCGGCGACGCCAGCTTCACCTGGTGGGCTGTGCCGCCCGTGTCGACGTGGTCCACACGGGTTTGTTTCGTTGCGTTCAACGGATGCCTCCTCGCCTCATATTGCGCACATGCTGTGAACGCGGGTTCTGTCGGCGGCTCGTGGCTCGGCGTGTCCGCCGGGCGCCGGCCAGCGCAAGGTCCTCACGGGAACCGGAACCGACTCGGCTTCAGCTGCGGTCCCGAGCTCACGCCTGGCCGTCGGGACCGTCGGCGGGCGCGCTTCAGTTGGTCGGCGTCGGCTTCCAACTGCGGAACGGCACGGGAGCCCGTCCACGACCATGTGCGGCATCCGGGCTAGAGCAGAGTCCGCGAGATGTACCAGGTGGCTGCGGCCGCCGTGATCGCGGTGAGGTAGAAGGCGTCCACGATTGAGTTCTGCGCGCAGCCGGTGGGTAGCAGCGCGAGACATATCAATGGAGCGGCCACAGCGATGATCCATGCGAGGGCGATCAGTGCTGCGACGACGAGGAGACGGATGGTTTCGTGGGCTGTTTCGTCGGCATTCACGGGCAGCCTTTCGGGGGTTGATGAGGTGACAAATGGCGTCAGGGCACAGGCCGGCGCGAGCGGACAAGCCGACCGTGGCGATGCGGGAGCGTCAGCGCGGCGGCGGACGCTCCCCGCAGGTGTCTGCGCTGCAGCAGGTGCGATGCGCTGGGTGGGTTGTCGCCGGTCAGCCCTTGACCTTGATGGTGATCGCCTCATACCGGCCTGCCGGGTCGTGGATGCCGGCGTGCAGCTCGACCGGGCCGCGCTGGCCGCCGAACACCACGTCGTACATGGCGTTGATGGCGTGGGCGTGGGAGGGCGGCGCCTGGACGTTGAACGGCGGCACCTGCCGGATCACGCCGGGGCCGTCCACTCCGATCGCGACCGCCCGCACGACGTACATGTCCTCACCGGGGGTGCTGCCGCCCGGCTTGCTGATGGCGGTGAGCACGTCGCGGGCGTCGGTGACGAGCCGGGCGGTGCCGTCGGCGATCAACGCGTGGCACGTGGTCGACAGTGCGGAGGTGACCGGGCCCGGCACGGCGCAGGCAACCCGTCCGGTGTCGGCCGCGGCGCGTACCGCGAGCGTGGTGTTGCTCCGGACTCCGGCCTCGACCAGGACGGTCGCGACGGCCAGGGTTCCTAGCAGGTGGCTGCGTAGCCAGATACGGGGCCGTGTGGGTTCGGTTCCGGGTGGGAACGGGCTGATCACCGCTCCCTTGACCGCCGTCTGCTCGACGATGCTGGCGATGGGGTCGGTGTACCGGTGGTCGAGTCCGCTGGCGGTCAGCAGAACCGGCGCCGATGTGGTGCTCAGTGCCGTTGCCGCGGCTCGGGCCTCAATGCCGTACCCGGCTCCGGTCACCACCGTCCAGCCTGCGTCGGCCAGATCCCCGGCGATGTTGGTGGCCGCCACCAGGCCGTAGTTCGTGCAGTCCCGAGCACCGGTGACCGCGACGGCTTTGCCGAGCAGCCCGGCGATGTCGGTGCTGCCGCGTACCCACAGGCACGGCAGGTCGTCGCAGCCGGTGCCGGACGGCCAACCCGCGTCGCCGCGGACCAGCATGCTGATTCCCGCTGCGGTGGCCCGTTGACGAAGAGTCCGGCCGAGCTCACCCAGTTGCCGCGCGACCTGCTCGTCGTCGGTGGGCTTGTCAATGGTGCCCTGGTACGCCCAGCGGATGGACGATCCGGGCGGTGTCGCGGTCCGGATCAGCTCGGCCGGAAGAGCGCGGCCGAGCTGTGACGACAGCCCGGCCAAGAAGTCACGGGTGTCCTCGTCGAGATGAGACATGGCGTACAACCTCCGCAATCAGCAACAGCGAGGCCGGCGGCTGACCGTGCGGTCGTCGCCGGAAGGGACGGCACGAACCGGCCCGCCCGGCGCGCGGCCGGTGTCCAGCCCCGGCCCGCCAGCTGTGCGCCTCCGCCGTTGTTCTGCCTGCCGGCCACGCCTCCGCTGGGGTGGGGGCCGGGGCTTGACGACGGACCGACCGGGCGGGACCGTGCCGCCTCCCTTACCGGCCGGGCACCCGCACGGCATCCGCCAGCCGCTACCGCATGACACCCGGCGGATGTCGGGAGCGCGGTGGGCTACTGCTGGTTTCGGAGGTGGTGGGTCGGGTCCGTCAAGCGTCGGCGTCCTCGGCGAGGAAGTGCACCGCCGAGCGGTCCGCGAGGTCGTCGAGGCTCACCGCCAGGCCCTTACACAGGTGGCGGAGGTCGGTGAGCAGGCTGACGATGACGTCCTCGACCGGCTCGTGCCGGTCCAGCGGTCCCATGTCGGGGCTGCTCGCGTACGCCTGCAGCGCCCGCGCGGCCTGAACCGCTCGACGGTTCGTCTCGCGCAGCGCGCTGTTGCCGGTTCCGAATAGGAATTCCAGCAGCGCGAGGCCTTCGACGAGATCGAGGGCTGATGCGGGTTTCGTTGTCATGGTCGACTTCCTGTCCTGTTGGTGCCGGTCGAGTCGCCGAGGTGACGCCCGTCCACCAAGCGGCGTTCATGCGCGGTGCAGGGCTGCTTCGTGCGGCGATCGCCGCGCTCGCGGCGTCCTGCTGGTTGCGCGCGGGCGGCGCGAACCTCGCGTTCAGGCCGCGGTGGGCCGATGCGCCGGGTCGCACTCGGCCAGCAGGCCGCGCCGCCATTGCAGGGCCCAGCGGCGGCAGTTGCCGCAGCGGCCACGATGCGCGCAGCCGGGCTGCGCCTGCCGGTAGCGCCCGGCGAACGACCAGGCGAGCGAGTCACTGGAGTAGATGTCGTCGCCGAATCGGCGCAGGCCCAGCGTTTTGACACCGAAGGTGTGAATGCGGGAGATCCCGAGCTGGCGGACCGCGGCAATGATGTTGGCCGCCTCCACGGTGCCTTGCCGGTGCGCCACTGATCCGACCCCGACCATCGGGGCTTGCCGCAGGTTGACGCCGTGTCGTTCGTAGAGCGCGGCGCAGGCTTCGTAGTCGCCGGGCAGCCAACCTTGCAGGATGGGGATGAACGGAAGCGTGTCGTCGATGCTGGCCAACTCGAGGTAGCTTGCGACGGTCAGCTCGACGTGCCGCCGAACCGGCAACCCGGTGCGGGCCAGCAGGGCCGGGTCGGTGAGCCAGTCCTGCGTCGCGGCCCAGTCGAGCCGGCCGACCTCGGCGGCGTAGCGGCGGACCCGGGCGGCGTACTGGTGTGGGGTCGGCCCGTCAGCCCAGCCGCCGTTGCGCAGCAGCTGGCTGTAGGCACCCGAATCCAGCGCCCACCGGCAACTCGCCTGCGGCAGCCGGCGGTAGGAGCGCAGCCTGGTGTCCGAGACGAACAGCGGCACCTCGCTGTCTGCCAACCATCTGGGCCGATGCGTGCCGAGGTAAAACACCCGCACGCCGGGCTACCGGGAACGAGCGGACGTCACTGGGCGCGCTTCGGCGAGCAGGGACCGCACATGTTCGCAGCAAGGCCGCCTCGTGTCGGCGGGCGACCGTCGCAACCACGACTGGTGATTCCCGTGCTTGCCGGTCTCCGCCGGGCCCGACGGGGCCAACCAGGCGGCGATCTGGTCCCGGCTGCCGGTGCGCAGCGTACGCACTGACCGCATCGCCGTCGGGCCGATGAACAGGTGCCGGACCTGGTAGACCGACCCGCGGCCTGACGCCAGCTGACGGCGGGCACGAGCACGGGCGTCGTCAAGCCCGTGGACGCCGGCGAGCGACCAGTCACTCTGCGCGGCGAACAGACGCCTCCGCGAACTCAACTCTCCTCCAGACAAAGACGCGGGAGCGTTCACCGCGAGGTGAACGCTCCCGAACGAACAAGACGGTGTGATGGTCGAAGACCGTCGGATGATCAGCCTGCGACGGCGACGGTGGTCGCTTCGTAGCCGCCGCCCGGGTCGTAGATGCCGGCAGGTGCCGCGGTTCCACGTCCGGGCGCTCTCGCACGCCCACGCGGCGAACGCCGCGTGGGCGTGCTGTTCGGCGGGCATCGCGGTCCGGTCGAGCTGACCGCCGGCTCTGGTTGTTGCCATCCGTGCGGGCCGCGACCGCCCGTACGGCGAACAGACCGTCGCCCGGGGTGCTACCGCCCGGCCGCCCTCCGCCGGTACCCGCCTGCGTCGGGTGGCCGTACTACCTCAGGAGACTCTCCACCGTCGTCTGGTCGCCCGCCTGGTAGGCGGTCAGCAGCGCGGCGAACGTTGCGGCGGGCATGGTGCGAAGTCCCAGTTGTTCGGCCTTCTGGGCCTTCGACCCGGCTCCGTCGCCGATGACGACCAGGCTGGTGCGCGTGGACACCGATCCGGAGGACTTCCCGCCGAGGGTCTCGATGGCCTCGTTGCCCTCGTTGCGGGTCAGGCCGGGCACCGACCCGGTGATGACCACTGTCATCGGTGTGCCGTCCTCAGTGCGCAACGGCGGCCGGATACCGCCCGCCGCGGCCGACGCGGGGCCGGGTTCGGTCATGGTGACGCCCCGCCCGGTGAGCTTGTCGATGACCGGGCCCAACTCGACCAGCTCGGCGGCGATGGTGGCGGCCCTTTCCGGGCCGACCGCCTCAACCTGCTGCAATTGCTCGACGGTGGCGTCACGCAGCGCCTGCATCGTGCCGAAGTGCCGGGCCAGCCGGCGCGACATCGACCGGCCGGTCATCCGGACACCGAGCCCGGTCAGGACCCGCGACAGCGGCTGGCTACGCGACGCCGTGATGTTGGCGACGAGCTTTCCGGCGGATGCCGGACCCATCCGCTCCAGGCCGGCCAGAGTAGCCACGTCGAGGTCGTACAGGTCGGCCGGATCGGTCACCAGATTCGCGGCCACCAACGCGTTGACGATCTTGTCGCCCAGGCCCTCGATGTCCATCGCGTCGCGGGCGGCGAAGTAGCCCAGCGACTCGGCGGCCCCGCACGCGCGGCCCCGCACGCACCGCCACCGCTTCTGGGTACGGTTGATGTCGCCGCCACAGCGCGGGCAGACCTGCGGCGGCGTGAACGGACGCGCGCCGGCGGGCCGGTCGTCGAGTTTCGCGCCCGTGACCTCCGGGATGACCTCGCCGGCGCGGCGCACCCATACCGTGTCGCCGACACGGACGTCGCGGCGTACCAGGTCGTCGAAGTTATGCAACGTCGCCGAGATGATCACAACCCCGCCGACCTGGACCGGGTCCAACACCGCCACCGGAGTGATCACACCGGTGCGCCCGACCTGGACCTCGATGCCGACCAGGCGGGTGGTGCGGGTATCAGCCGGGAACTTATAGGCGATCGCCCAGCGCGGCGCCCGGCTCGACGACCCGGCATCGGCGCGGTCGGCGGCATCGTCGGCCTTGACGACCACGCCGTCCACGCCGAAACCGAGGTCTCCGCGGGCCGTCCCCAGCCACTCGACGGCGGCCACGACCTCGTCCACGGTGGCGCACAGCGCCATCCCGGCCGTCGACCCGGCCGTCGTCGCGACACCGAGCCGGCTGATCGCGGCCATCGCCGCGCTGTGGCGCAGCCCGACACCGCCGGGCAGGTCGTGCACCGCGTAGGCGACAAATGACAGCGGCGCGTCATACGCGCGGTCCCGTGCCCGCAGCGTGCCCGCCGCAGCGTTGCGGGGGTTCGCGAACGCGCGGCCGCCGTGCGCGATGCGCAGTTCGTTGGCCCGGGCGAAGTCGGCGTCGGTCATGAAGACCTCGCCGCGGACCTCGACGGTGACCGGCTGCGTGAGCTGGGCCGGCAGACCGGCAACCCCGAGGGCCTGGAGGGTGACGTCCTCGCCGGTGCGGCCGTCGCCGCGGGTGGCGACCTGGACCAGGCTCCCGGCGACGTAGCGGGCGGCGATCGCCATCCCGTCGACTTTCGGCTCGACGGTATACCCGGCAGCCGGGCGGCCGAGGGCCTTGTCGAGCCGGGCCGCCCAGCCGCGCAGCGTCGTGGCGTCGAAGACGTTGTCGAGGCTCAGCATCGGCACACTGTGCGCGACGTCGCCCCCGCCGGCGACGCCGGCAGCGACCGTCACGGTCGGCGAATCGGGTCGCGCCCACTGCGGGTGTGCGGCCTCGGTCGCGGTGACCCGGGCGAGCAACGCGTCGTAAGTCGCGTCGTCCATGACGATGTCGCCGCCGGTGTAGTACGCCGCGGCGGCGGCCCGGATCTCGGTGATCGCCGCCCGGTACCCGGCGGGGGTGTCGTACGCCGCGGCGTGGTTCGCGTCGACGACCGGAGCGACCTGTGGAGTACTCGCGAGGGTTCCGGGAGCCGGAACTGTGGTTGACATGGCGTGCCTCTTTCTGTTGGCGACGGGTGGTGCGGGGTTGTCCGGGCAGGGTCGGCAGCGCCTGGCCCGGGATGTTTGGGAGCACGGCCGGCCGCGGCGCTCGAGGGCGCGGCAGCGCTCGTGATCGCGTGGCAATACCACCGGTGTTTGGCGGGTTACGGGATTGGGCGAGGATGCTGTGTCCGCGGCGCATCGCCGCCGCCGGGCCCGTGCGGCAGCAATGCGTGAGCTGCCGGTGCGGTTGAGTTCGGCGAGCACATCGGCGGCCGAGGTGACCACCCGTGCGGGAGCGTCGTCGCGAAGGATCGCTTGATAGCCGGCGGACATCGCTGAGGTAGCCGGACCTGGCACCACCATCGCGGCCCGGCCCCGGGCGAGCGCCGAACGCGTCATCTGCATGAGCCGCTACGTATGGCCGACTCGACCACGGCGGTGCCGATCGTGGCGGCCGCGACGAACCGATTCGGGCGAGGAAGCGGTGCCGCAGCGGCTCGGAGCTTGGCGGCCACTCGCTGATCAGCAGGCCGGTCTCGGGGATCTGCTCGAACATGGCGGCGTTTCCGGCCGGGTAGGGCCGCTCGACCCGGCAGGCCAGCACCGACATCGTGCGGCCGCCCGCGGCCAGCGTCGCCCGGTGTGCCGCGGTGCCGATGGTGATCGGGTGAGCGACTGCCCGAACCGATCTGCGGTGTCGTTGCCGCTCACGCTCGTGATGCGGTACATGACTCCGGTGCTGGCTACGGTCGCCCGATCAAGGGCTGCGCCTGCGGGCTGAGGGTGCAGCAGGGCTCCCAGGGGAAACGGCCTTGTGTGTCAGGCCAGACAACTTGCAGCAGGCCCACACAGTCCTGGCCGTACCGGACGTAGGCGGCGGCTGGCCGCAACGCCCCGGTTGCCGGTCCCTCGACGAGGATGGCGTCGGAGCCGTCCAGAAGATCATTGATCCGTTGCCCTGCCGAAAGCCGCTCCGCACGCTGGACCACGCGCCTGGCGAGCTCGTTGAGCAGGTGTTGCGAGACGGCGGGGTCCGTGCCGGCGATGAGAAGCTCAGGACATTGCAGGGCGGTGAGTCCAATGGTGTAGGTCAATGCGGTATGTTGGTTGTCGTTGGCGGGGATGGTGAGGATTGCCCATCCCTGCTGGTCGATTCTCTGCTGCATGCGGCGCAGGAATCTGCCGACGCTGGGCATGATGTGAAGCCTCGATTCGTTCGAAGATCGCTCGGTGAGTCAATGCCGCGTCCTCTCGTCGGCGGCTCCGGAACTGGGCGTGCGGCCGATATCGTGGTGGTGTTTGCGGATCGGGCGCATGGTGGCGGCCACTGGTGTTGCTCCTGCCAGTTCGCAGGACTCGGCGCAAAGGCCCGAACCGGTTGGCGAGAACAGGCTGCCGACCGGCGACGGCTGGACAAGGTGTGGTTGCTGCCGCTCTTGGGCCGTGCCGGCCAACTGGCACCGCTTCGATGACGCGGGCACCCGCCGCGGTTGGGCCGGTGCCGGACCGGGCCGGCCGGAAGTGTCGATATCAGGAGCGGGTTGCGGTGCGGACGGCGCGGACCGTAGGCGGGTTGGCTTCTGCACGAGACGGGTCGACGGTCAGCTGTGTGCGCTTGGCGCGACCGAGCCGTCGAGACTCCAGGCGGCGCCGACGCAGGCCGGGAAACGCCCGCTGCTGGCCGTTCCAGGTGCGTCGGTGCGAGACCGCCGGCCGATGAGCTGGATAGGAACGGGCGGGGTGCCTGTGGGCCGGGATTCGTACCGCTCGGAGCGGATATTGACGAAGTCGATGTCGGAGGCGTACGCGACGTAGACGCCGCGCAGGATGGTGCCGCCGAGCCGGTCACAGCAGGACACGATGACCGGATACCAGCCGGTCAGAGCGGCGGTGACGAGGTGGCCGCAGGACAGGGCGAACTCGAACACGCACAGCCGGTGCACTTCCACGTCGTCAGCGACGCCGGGGCCAGGGCCGGGCGGGGTTGCCGCGTTCGGGGTGCAGGGACGGCAGATCGGGCCGAGATCGGGCTGGTATCCGCCGTCGCATTCTTCACACACGATGCGCAGGCAGGACCGGCACTCGCCGGAGGCAGTGGTCTGCCGGCTGATGCCGCAGAACCCGCACGGGCCGGTGAGGCAGTCGTCGGTGTGAAAACCTGGACGGTGGTGGTGGCACGGGTGGTCATGCATCCCGGCCCTGCCGGAGACGCTGGTAGACGGCCTCGGCGGTCAGCGGTTGCCGAGAGACGACGGCCGGGGTATCGATAGGTCGCCAGCCGAACGGCTCGCATGCCAGCCAGGTGGTGCGGTCTTCGACCGTGACCGCGGCGACGTCGCCCACCGACAGGGGGCGAAGTCCCAGCAGCCGGTACGTGCAGGCCAGCAGGAACCCAGACTCGCCGCCCGCGTTCGCCCGGGCGTGCTCAAGAGTGACCAGGTCGGCGTTGAGGATGTGGAACACCCAAGCCGCGACCTGTTCCGGCTCCGTGCACGCGGGCAGATCACGGTAATGGGACATTACCTCGATCAGCTCGTCGCCCGGCGTGTACGCCGCGAAGCGGCTGCTCTGGTGGTGATAGACGGTGACGTGGCGTAGCACCATGGAAATGCCTCCACAGAAGTCAGACGATCAAGCCCGTGAGCTTGGGCCGTCGCAGTCAGGCCGCACGGGGCAGCGTCGCCCTGCGGGTGGCGCAGCGCCGGGGCGCTGGCCCGATCCGGACGGCGGACCGATCGGCGCTGGCCCGCAAGGCCCACCCGCTACGGCTCCTGATTCAGCGGCGGTTCGTGGGTGGGCCTTGCGGGACGAGCCGGGGTCGGCCAGGATCCGGGGCCCAGCGACCCGCTGCGGTCCACCGGCGGCCGGCTCGCCGCTGTGGTTGACCATGCACAGCGCACACCGGTTTGCGCCGCCCATTCGTGCTTCCCGCGATCAGCTCCTGGTCCGGCCGCGTACGGGCAGTGCCGGGGGCCGCGGTGTTTGCCGGGACGCGCTTTGGCATCAGATGGGCGGACACGCGAGTCAGCACGTTTGCGCGTGCTGCCGCTATTGCGGAGCCACCCTCGCCGCCGAACAGGGAGGCCATGCCCTCGACGATTTCGGGATCGCGTTGCCGCACGCGAACAGATCGACCGTGCGCAGGGTCCACGCAAACAGCGGGTGCTGGCGCTCGAGTCTCATGCCCGGGATTGTCCAGGTCGGGCACGACGCTGCCGTGCCTTCCGCCGCGCATCGTCGGCGACGCGCCGCCCAAGGTCCTGCATCGACGCCTCGTCGGGCAGGCCGTCGGCGTCGAGATTCAGCCTCACGACGGCTACGTCCATCGGGTGCTGCCGCTCGCCGTCACGGGTGACGATGAAGCTCAGCAGCAGATACGACGGCCGGGACCCGCTGAGGTCTGCCTCGAGGTCGCCCAGGCCCAGCGAACCAGGCCCCGGCTCGATGTTCTCGCTGGCCAGTGCCCTGCGGGCCACCTCGGCGATGCCACCGATCCCGGTGAGGTCGCCCAGCGCGTCGGTGGTGGCGACGATGCGTTCCAGCGCCCGGCGCAGCCGGGCCGCGTCGGTGTCGGTGGCATCAAACATCGGCCGACTCCTTCGCAAACCGCGTCGTGCCTTGGGCGGCGATCGTCGACTCCCACAGCTCGTGGAAGCCTCGTTCCTCCTTGTCGGCCACTGCCAGCGGAGCCGCCACGAGGAACCGCTCGCAGCTCGGGTAGACGTTGCGCGGGACGACCAGGTGCCGTCGCGGCGTGATCCCGGGATCGAGCGAGCCGTCCCGGGCGCTGCTGATCTCGGCGACCATCTCGGCGCGGCTGCCGGAATGGACCGCATGGGTCGACCGCCACGCTCTACCCTTACGGCTGCTGTCGCCGGCGACGCCCAGCTTCGCACCGTGCGGCCGGAAGACCCGGCGTACGTCGTAGATCGCCCACCTGCTGGCGTTCAACCGTTCCTGCACCGCGGCGAGAACCCTGTCCAGTCCGTGCTGATGCGCGACCTGCCAGGCAGTGCTGGTCTTGAACAGGGCCATCCGCGGATTCAGCGCCAACGCGAGCAGTTCCAGCCAGATGGACAGCACACCGGCGGACGGCTGCGCCCGCCACCGCTCGGCGATCCGGGCGTTCTTCGCCCTGCTGCCTCCGGCAAACGGGAAATAGCCACAGCAAGATCGAGGCCATTCGATCCCATACCGGGCGCGTAGGTATTCCAGGCACAACTGCCTGTCGTAGCCCCATTGGCGCGGGTAGACCGAGCGACGTGTTGCTCTGGAGTACGACAGGTCTTTCTGCACGCGGGCGGTCTCTTCGCTGGCGAACCCCATGATGTGAATCCGTTCGGTGGTGCCGTACTCGGCCGTCGCCCACGTATCCAACGGCCAGCCCTTCGCCCGATACGAGCAGCGGCGCGACGCGGCCGCGGTCTGCGGCACCGTCCCAGCCGTAGCGAGCTCGTCCTCCAGTGCCCACGGCCCGCGCATGAACATGCGTTGCGGCGCGCGGCTGTCGTCCAGGATGACGATGCCGTCCTCTTGCGACTGACCGGCCCGGCTGATCTGTACATACCTCAGGCCGGCGCGCCGGATCACCGGCAGAAGGTGGTGTTCCATCGCTTCCTGCGTCTCGTCGAATTCGTTGCCGGTCATCGCTGTGACGAGGTCGACGTCCGAGAGCTCGATCCGCACGAGGCGCTCGCGGCCATCAGCGTCAGCGACTAGCAGCACGCGCGCGTCCTCGTTCTCGATCAGCTCCGTGACGATGACCGCGGTGTCGACGCCCATGCCGCAGCAGAGCTGTACCGGCATGGACGGGCCCGGCGTGCCGTATCGGGCGATCAGCTCGGCGAGCGTACGTCCGCCGTTCGCACGCCGACCCGTCTCGTCGAGCGGACCGCGACGGTGCGACGGGTCGAGCAGGGTGAGCTGGCGAGCTACCGTCTGTTCGACCGCGTCCAGGTCAAGCACGGAGCTCTCCAGCCGAGATGATCATCAGTGCCCGGCCTTCACGCCGTAGCAGGCCCTGGTAGTCGCCGTCGGCCGCCGCGGCGAAGGCGTCTCGCGCGGCGCCCTGATAGGCCGCGAGAAGGTGATCTTCGACGGTGTCGCGCACCGTCGTCGAGTAGTCCAGTTCCGGGCTTCCTCCTGTGGCGGTGGCGTCGGGATGACGGCCGTAGTTGTCTTCGTCGAACCACAGCAGCTCGCCGGTGCTCCCGCGGACGGCATGCAGCCAGATCGCGTCGCCCTTGGCAGCGACCTCGACCACGAGTGTCGCCGCTTGCGGATGGGTTTCCCGAAGGAGGCTGAACGCGTCAGCGATCGGTTGGTACATGGTCAACTCCTAATGAGTTCTGGGAGTGAGCCATCCGGCAGACTCCCGGTGGGTAGGTAGCCGCCGGCTGGTGAGCACTAGTTGCTCCTGGACTTCGAGTCCTGAGCAAAGATCGTGCCCCGGCTGGTCGGTGTGGAGAGTTGATCGCTGATGGGATGTCGTGCCCGTCCGGTTGCGGTGTGAGCACTGCTTCATTAGGTCGCTGATAGTTCTCCTCCGGGCTACCGACGGTGATCGGCTTGAGAGGCGGGAGATGCGTTGCTGTTCGTAGGGGATGACTGGGCCGAGGACCACCACGACGTCGAGGTGATGGACGCATCCGGCCGCCGGCTGGCCAAGGCCCGACT
>NZ_QHHV01000709.1:0-565 GCF_003947245.1 Actinoplanes sp. ATCC 53533
ATCAACCCTGCCGGGCTGTTGGACCAAGCTCTCGGCGACGCGTCGCCGGACCTGATGCGGCACCTGCTGTCCACGGTGATCAACTCGCTGTTGTCGGCCGACGCGGACGCGGTCTGCGGCGCCGAGTACGGCGTGAGTTCACCGGAGCGGGTCAACTCCCGTAACGGCTACCGCCATCGTGACCTGGACACCCGCGTTGGCACGATCGACGTCGCGGTCCCGAAACTGCGCCAAGGCACGTATTCCCGGGATTGGGCTGCTCGAGCGGCGTAAGCGGGCCGAGGCCGCCCTGGTGAGCGTGGTCGCGACCTGCTACCTACTCGGCGTCTCCACCCGGCGCATGGACAAACTGGTGCAGAGCCTGGGCATCACCAGCCTGTCCAGGTCACAGGTCTCCCGGATGGCCACGACCTCGACGCCCAGGTCGCCGCGTTCCGCACCGGCCCCTGGACCGAGTCCGGGCCGTTCACGTTCGTCGCCGCCGACGCGCTGAGCATGAAGGTCCGTGAACAGGGCCGGGTGGTCAAAGCGGTCGTGCTGGTCGCGACCGGCGTCAACGCCGACG
>NZ_QHHV01000710.1:0-1317 GCF_003947245.1 Actinoplanes sp. ATCC 53533
ATGACCGCACCTCACATCATCAACCCTGCCGGGCTGTTGGACCAAGCTCTCGGCGACGCGTCGCCGGATCTGATGCGGCACTTGCTGTCCACGGTGATCAACTCGCTGTTGTCGGCCGACGCGGACGCGGTCTGCGGCGCCGAGTACGGGGCCGTGTCACCGGAGCGGGTCAACTCCCGTAACGGCTACCGCCATCGTGACCTGGACACCCGCGTCGGCACGATCGACGTCGCGGTCCCGAAACTGCGCCAAGGCACGTATTCCCGGGATTGGGCTGCTCGAGCGGCGTAAGCGGGCCGAGGCCGCCCTGGTGAGCGTGGTCGCGACCTGCTACCTGCTCGGCGTCTCTACCCGGCGCATGGACAAACTCGTCCAGTCGCTGGGCATCACCAGCCTGTCCAGGTCACAGGTCTCCCGGATGGCCGTCGAACTCGACGCCCAGGTCGCGGCGTTCCGCACCCGGCCCCTGGACGAGTCCGGGCCGTTCACGTTCGTCGCCGCCGACGCGCTGAGCATGAAGGTCCGTGAACAGGGCCGGGTGGTCAAAGCGGTCGTGCTCGTGGCGACCGGCGTCAACGCCGACGGCCACCGCGAAGTCCTCGGCGTCAAAGTCGCCACCAGCGAGACAAAACAGGCGTGGAACGCGTTCTTCGCCGACCTGGTCGCCCGCGGCCTGAGCGGCGTGTGCTTGGTGACCAGCGACGCACATGCCGGCCTGGTCGACGCGATCGCCGCGAACCTGCCCGGCACCAGCTGGCAGCGCTGCCGCACCCACTACGCCGCGAACCTCATGGCCGTGTGTCCGAAGTCGGCCTGGCCGGCGGTCAAGACCATGCTGCACTCGGTCTACGACCAGCCTGACCCGGACTCGGTTAACGCCCAGTTCGACAAACTCCTCGACTCGGTCAGCCGGTCCCTGCCCAAGGTCGCCGAACACCTCGACGACGCCCGCGCCGATCTGCTCGCCTTCACCGGCTTCCCACAGCAGATCTGGCGCCAGATCTGGTCGAACAACCCCAACGAACGCCTCAACAAGGAGATCCGCCGCCGCACCGACGTCGTCGGGATCTTCCCCGACCGCGACGCGATCATCCGCCTCGTCGGCGCTGTCCTGGCCGAACAACACGACGAATGGACCGAAGGCCGCCGTTACTTCGCTCTCGACGTCCTCGACCGCGCCCGCACCACACCCACCACCATCGTGTCCACCGCGACCGCCCAGGAACTTCAACTGGAGCCAGCAGCATGACCCACCCGACCGGCGAGCACACCATCCCTGACCCGGCCGAACGCGCCGCCCTCAACACCGCTCTGATC
>NZ_QHHV01000711.1:0-625 GCF_003947245.1 Actinoplanes sp. ATCC 53533
TTCGGGCGTGGTCTGGCGGACCCCGGCGAGGAGTCGCCGCGCCTGCTGCTGGTTGGCGACGGCCCGCCGGTCGATCTCTTCGTCCTCGGCCGTGGGCGCTGACCACTTGACGTTGTCCATCGGGTGGCCGGTAAAGTGGCCCAACTCGACCCCGTAGCGGAGTGCGCCGCTGAACACGGCCCGCTTGCGATGAACGGTGCTGGCAGCGGCGGCCCGCCCGTCGAGCGTCAGCGCCAGGCCGTCGAGCACCTTCCGTACGAGGGACGCATCGGCGAGATCGATGAGGTTGACCGTGTTCGTCTCCACCCATGCGACGGCCGAGGCGAGATCGGGCGGCGGCGGTCCGGCGTCGCGTCGGTTCTTGTTGCAGACGTAGGTACGCATGGCCTTCCGGAGGGTCGCCTCGGGCGGCATGCCTCGCGTCGAGGAGAGCAGCAACATTGTTGCTCCGGCCAGCGTCTCGGCGATGCCCTTGCGGTGGTTCGCCGAGGCGCGCGGCCACTTCAGATCTACGAAGGCCACCACGTGCTCATACCAACTCCGGGTGTTCAGCGCACGGGCCATCGGTTCGGGCAGCCCGCAGCGCTCATCGAACGCGATGCCTTCACGCTGAGCGGTGATCAGC
>NZ_QHHV01000712.1:0-575 GCF_003947245.1 Actinoplanes sp. ATCC 53533
CCGCCGGGGAAGCACGCGCCATAACCGTCCAGGTCCGCCTCGCCCAGCGTCTCCTGCGCCAACCACCGGGCCCGGCGCATTCGCATGCCGTCGAGCTCCAGCGGCAGCGCCCCGTTCTCCGCCGCGGTAAGGCAGGGCAGCAGGTTGAGACCGTGTCGAACCGACATGGCTACCGAGTATGCATACTCGGTATGGGGGTTGGCAACCCGGCGCCACCCGGAGCCCCGGCCCCGGGGACGCCCGCCGGGCTCAGGCGGCAACCTCGGCCAGACACGCGACAGCCCGACCCCGAAGACACCCACCCAGCTCACACAGCAACCTCGGCCAGACACACGACAGCCCGACCCCGAAGACACCCACCCAGCTCACACAGCAACCTCGGCCAGACACACGACAGCCCGACCCCGAAGACACCCACCCAGCTCACACAGCAACCTCGGCCAGACACACGACAGCCCGACCCAGGACGACGCCCGCCCGGCTCAGACGGTGACCTCGGCCAGGTACGCGGCAGCCCGGTCCGGGTCCATGAACCAGTGGTAGAAGTCGCGCGGCTCGTCGAAGCCGTTCGCGAA
>NZ_QHHV01000713.1:0-715 GCF_003947245.1 Actinoplanes sp. ATCC 53533
ACGGGATCACGCGCCTGAACGCGTCGAGCTGCAGCGAACTGACGCTGAAACCACGAGAGATCTGATGTTGGGCGTTCTTGGTTGGCTCTCAACAGGGCCCTACCCCTCTGCAGCGGTGGCCCCGGACCTAAGCCGGGTCGGGCAGGATCTGCGCGCCTTGATCTAGCAGTCAGCCATCACACTCATCGCGCTGGGCGGCCGACAGCGAGACGCGGGCTTGGTCACGCGTGTGGTCGACGACGGCGACGCCCAAGGATCATCGTGTGCCGTCGTTGCCGCGACCGAGCATCCGAACTCACTGAGCTGTGTTCGACGGAACGAAGCCTCGTTGGATCCCCACGCTCGTTGAATCCCCACGCTCGCTGGACCCTGCCCTCGCTGGACCCCTGCCCTCGCTGAATCCCCACGCTGGCGAGACCCCGCCGCTCGCTGGACCCTCCACCCTCGCTGAATCCCCGCTCGCTGGATCCCTCCGCCTCGCTGAATCATCCCCGCGCTCGTTGGATCCCCGCGCTCGGCGTACTCCAGCACTCGGCGGGTCCACACGATGCGTATACCTGAGTGGTGCATGTTCAACCCCGCTACGAAATCGGCCTGAGTGACGCTGGCGCGTCTCATTCTCGGCACGGGTGCTGGGGCTTACAGAATCACTCCACCGGCCTGAGGTTCGATCTCGGCACTGCGCATGGCATGCCTGTGCGCCGGGCATGCCATG
>NZ_QHHV01000714.1:0-1473 GCF_003947245.1 Actinoplanes sp. ATCC 53533
AACCTGCCCATGGCTAGATCACTCCGCTTCGGGTCTAGAACATGCGACTAAAGACGCCCTCTTCAGACTCGCTTTCGCTACGGCTACCCCACACGGGTTAACCTCGCCACATGCCACTAACTCGCAGGCTCATTCTTCAAAAGGCACGCCATCACCCCAACAAGGAGGCTCTGACGGATTGTAGGCGAACGGTTTCAGGTACTATTTCACTCCCCTCCCGGGGTACTTTTCACCATTCCCTCACGGTACTTGTCCGCTATCGGTCACCAGGAAGTATTCAGCCTTACCAGGTGGTCCTGGCAGATTCACGGCAGATTACAGGAGTCCGCCGCTACTCGGGAACACCACAAGGAGGTCACACATTTTCGTCTACCGGGCTCTCACCGTCTACGGCCGACTTTCCCACGTCGTTCGACTAACATGCAACTTTATAACTCCTCACCACACTGTCAGATATGATAAGTGGGTCCCACAACCCCCATGACGTAACCCCTGACAGGTATCACACGCCACAAGTTTAGGCTAGATCCGCTTTCGCTCGCCACTACTCACGGAATCACTGTTGTTTTCTCTTCCTACGGGTACTGAGATGTTTCACTTCCCCGCGTTCCCCCCATACACCCTATGAATTCAGATGCAGGTGACACCACATGACTGATGTCAGGTTTCCCCATTCGGACACCCTGGGATCACAGCTTGGTTGACAGCTCCCCCAGGCCTATCGCGGCCTCCCACGTCCTTCATCGGCTCCTGGTGCCAAGGCATCCACCGTTCGCCCTTGACAACTTAACCTACAGAAAACAAGATGCTCGCGTCCACTGTGCAATTCTCAACCAACAACCAACCCACAACCCCACAGTTCCACACCAAACCTTGGCGCCGTCACCGGCTCCCTCAAGTGGTATGCGAAACCAGGCCATGCCTGGACAGTTCCGAAACAACAACCGAAGTTGTTCTTTCAGGACCCAACAGGGTGCTAATCATTCCTCCCAGCCGCACCGACCACCGTTTCCGCCAAGAAGTCGAAACCTCTCGTGTACTCCGCTAGCCGGCCGTTGCCGATCAGAACTCGCCAGTGTCTCCGCCTGTGAGCACCCCACCACCACATACGGGCGGTGTGGGCTACTGGACAACTTTCGTCGTCTAGTGGCTCCTTAGAAAGGAGGTGATCCAGCCGCACCTTCCGGTACGGCTACCTTGTTACGACTTCGTCCCAATCGCCAGCCCCACCTTCGACCACTCCCTCCCCTTGCGGGGTTAGGCCATGGGCTTCGGGTGTTGCCGACTTTCGTGACGTGACGGGCGGTGTGTACAAGGCCCGGGAACGTATTCACCGCAGCGTTGCTGATCTGCGATTACTAGCGACTCCGACTTCACGGGGTCGAGTTGCAGACCCCGATCCGAACTGAGACCGGCTTTTTGGGATTCGCTCCACCTTACGGCATCGCAGCCCTTTGTACCGGCCATTGTAGC
>NZ_QHHV01000715.1:0-1852 GCF_003947245.1 Actinoplanes sp. ATCC 53533
CCACGACGTGCTGCGGTCGCCGACTCCGGTCGGTCGCGCCACTCGTAATAGCCCGACCGGGACACCTCCAATTCCGTGCACATCATCACGATGGGAAAGTCAGCCTTCTCGGCGTCGATAAGCTCGTAAACGTCGCTTACCGATGATCCTGAGCGAAGAAGGCCGCCGCTTTTTTCAGGAACTCGTTCTGCAGCCGCAACTCCCGGTTCTCACGTTCGAGTTCCTTCAACCGCGCCCGATCCGGCAAAGCCAGGGGCTGTTCTTCCACAGGGTGACTCTTCCTATACGCGCTGACCCAATTACCGAGAGTGCCGTCCAACAAGCCGAGTTCCCGCGCGACGACCGCGATCGGACGTGACGTCTCGATCACCATCTTCACCGCCTCATCGCGGTACTCCTGCGAGTAGGACCGTTTCTGCCGCGCCATGCCCATCTCCATCCCAGACCGAGATCATATTAGATCCCCTGTCCGGAAACTTCGTGGCAGCTCAACCCGATCGTCAGGCAGAGCGTCGCTCAACACGGTGCGGGCCGGGCAGATACTGCAGGTGCTGGTCGGGAAGCGGACCACGATGGCGTCGTGGCCGTTCTGGCGGGTGGGGTGCCAGCTGCCCGAGTGGTGGCCTTGCGGGCAGGTCGCTTGCTGGTGGTCGAAATCGATGGTGAACGCGGCCTGGGTGAAACCGTTGTGAGTGCGGGCGGGGTGGCAGGAATCACCACGCATCGGGGCGATCAGGCTCACCTGGTACTCGGTGCGGCAGGCCAGCAGGTTCGTCGTGGAGGGGTAGCCCGGCGTCCATGAGGTGTTCGGCCGGTAGCAGACCCCGACCGGCGAGCATGACATGGATGGGCATGGTCATCGTTGAGTCGGCCACCGCGGCGTGGGTGGTGACCACGTTCGTGATCAGGTTCGGTGGGCGGGTGGGATCGGTACCACCGCCGGGGGTGGGGGTGTTGTCGCAGGTTTCACTGATATGGACTTTGTAGCCCTGCCAGCGGTGGCCGCGTTTCTCGCTGTAACGGGCATCGATGTCATACGGGGAGATGATCCTGGTTCTGCCCGGCAGGCTCACCGTCGATATCGGCGTCCCGCCAGATCACCTCCCGCCCAGCCTCGCCGCGAACGTATTGCTGGATCCACACCTGGCGCAGCACCTCGACGGCGGAGATCTCACCCAGCCAGGGCGGGGCCTGCCCGTCGAAGACCGCGGCCAGCAGTTGGTAGCCGTCCGTCCCGACCTGGGCGGCGAGTTTCCGCCGGCCGGGCTGGTCCTTCGGCAGCCGCCATTCATCGATCCGGGCACCGTATCGTCGGACCATCGCCGCGTCGACGTGCTCAGCCGCCCACCGCGGTGCCGCCACCGTCAGGGCTTCGAGGGCCGCCCGCAGCGTCTCACCGACCATCTCCAGACGGTTGAGATCACGAACCGCGGCCATCACATACGTCGCGTCGGTGCGCAGCCGACCCCGGGCTTTGACCAGGCCCTGCTCGACCAGCCGGTCCAGGAGAGTCTGGAACGCCACACCCTGCAGATCATGGGTGACCAACCGGGTCCGGAACTGTGACAACACACTGAAATCAAAACCCGGATCCGTCAACACCAAACCCAAACAGTATTTCCAGTCGATCCGCCCCCGGACCGCGTCAGCGGCCTGCCGGTCGGTGAGGTTCTCCGCGAACTGCAACACCGTGACCATCGCCAACTGCCCCGGCGAGATCCCCGGCCTGCCACGAACCCCGAACGCATCGACGAACGCCCCATCGGTGAAGACCTCACCCAGCTCATCACGCACCCGCATCGCCAACGTCGGCTTCCTGACGCCGCCCTAGCCACCACCGCAGTCTGCACAT
>NZ_QHHV01000716.1:0-624 GCF_003947245.1 Actinoplanes sp. ATCC 53533
CCGGAGGTTGATGTGCAGACTGCGGTGGTGGCTAGGGCGGCGTTCAGGAAGCCGACGTTGGCGATGCGGGTGCGTGATGAGCTGGGTGAGGTCTTCACCGATGGGGCGTTCGTCGATGCGTTCGGGGTTCGTGGCAGGCCGGGGATCTCGCCGGGGCAGTTGGCGATGGTCACGGTGTTGCAGTTCGCGGAGAACCTCACCGACCGGCAGGCCGCTGACGCGGTCCGGGGGCGGATCGACTGGAAATACTGTTTGGGTTTGGTGTTGACCGATCCGGGTTTTGATTTCAGTGTGTTGTCACAGTTCCGGACCCGGTTGGTCACCCATGATCTGCAGGGTGTGGCGTTCCAGACTCTCCTGGACCGGCTGGTCGAGCAGGGCCTGGTCAAAGCCCGGGGTCGGCTGCGCACCGACGCGACGTATGTGATGGCCGCGGTTCGTGATCTCAACCGTCTGGAGATGGTCGGTGAGACGCTGCGGGCGGCCCTCGAAGCCCTGACGGTGGCGGCACCGCGGTGGGCGGCTGAGCACGTCGACGCGGCGATGGTCCGACGATACGGTGCCCGGATCGATGAATGGCGGCTGCCGAAGGACCAGCCCGGCCGGCGGAAACTCGCCGCCCAG
>NZ_QHHV01000717.1:0-671 GCF_003947245.1 Actinoplanes sp. ATCC 53533
GCAACTGTCGCGTCCTGGACATAAGAGTGGCGTCCCTGATAGTGGTGTAACGCGATCGGCGTGATCGTCGGGCGGCCCGTCTGCGGGCTGAACGAAGAGCGCGGTCATCGCGTGATCTTTCGAGTGAACCTCTCACAGCACTCTCGAAAGGGCTCTATCGCGATGACCGCACCTCACATCATCAACCCTGCCGGGCTGTTGGACCAAGCTCTCGGCGACGCGTCGCCGGACCTGATGCGGCACCTGCTGTCCACGGTGATCAACTCGCTGTTGTCGGCCGACGCGGACGCGGTCTGCGGCGCCGAGTACGGCGTGAGTTCACCGGAGCGGGTCAACTCCCGTAACGGCTACCGCCATCGTGACCTGGACACCCGCGTTGGCACGATCGACGTCGCGGTCCCGAAACTGCGCCAAGGCACGTATTCCCGGATTGGCTGCTCGAGCGGCGTAAGCGGGCCGAGGCCGCCCTGGTGAGCGTGGTCGCGACCTGCTACCTACTCGGCGTCTCCACCCGGCGCATGGACAAACTGGTGCAGAGCCTGGGCATCACCAGCCTGTCCAGGTCACAGGTCTCCCGGATGGCCACCGACCTCGACGCCCAGGTCGCCGCGTTCCGCACCCGGCCCTCGGACGAGTCCGGCCGTTCACGTTCGTCGCCGCCGACGCGCTGA
>NZ_QHHV01000718.1:0-2258 GCF_003947245.1 Actinoplanes sp. ATCC 53533
ACCGGTGTGGCCTGAGGGTCGCGGGGTTGTTGTTTCAGAACTGTCCAGGCATGGCCTGGTTTCGCATACCACTTGAGGGAGCCGGTGACGGCGCCAAGGTTTGGTGTGGAACTGTGGGGTTGTGGGTTGGTTGTTGGTTGAGAATTGCACAGTGGACGCGAGCATCTTGTTTTCTGTAGGTTAAGTTGTCAAGGGCGAACGGTGGATGCCTTGGCACCAGGAGCCGATGAAGGACGTGGGAGGCCGCGATAGGCCTGGGGGAGCTGTCAACCAAGCTGTGATCCCAGGGTGTCCGAATGGGGAAACCTGACATCAGTCATGTGGTGTCACCTGCATCTGAATTCATAGGGTGTATGGGGGGAACGCGGGGAAGTGAAACATCTCAGTACCCGTAGGAAGAGAAAACAACAGTGATTCCGTGAGTAGTGGCGAGCGAAAGCGGATCTAGCCTAAACTTGTGGCGTGTGATACCTGTCAGGGGTTACGTCATGGGGGTTGTGGGACCCACTTATCATATCTGACAGTGTGGTGAGGAGTTATAAAGTCGCATGTTAGTCGAACGACGTGGGAAAGTCGGCCGTAGACGGTGAGAGCCCGGTAGACGAAAATGTGTGACCTCCTTGTGGTGTTCCCGAGTAGCGGCGGACTCCTGTAATCTGCCGTGAATCTGCCAGGACCACCTGGTAAGGCTGAATACTTCCTGGTGACCGATAGCGGACAAGTACCGTGAGGGAATGGTGAAAAGTACCCCGGGAGGGGAGTGAAATAGTACCTGAAACCGTTCGCCTACAATCCGTCAGAGCCTCCTTGTTGGGGTGATGGCGTGCCTTTTGAAGAATGAGCCTGCGAGTTAGTGGCATGTGGCGAGGTTAACCCGTGTGGGGTAGCCGTAGCGAAAGCGAGTCTGAAGAGGGCGTTTGAGTCGCATGTTCTAGACCCGAAGCGGAGTGATCTAGCCATGGGCAGGTTGAAGCGTGGGTAAGACTGCGTGGAGGACCGAACCCACCAACGTTGAAAAGTTGGGGGATGACCTGTGGTTAGGGGTGAAAGGCCAATCAAACTCCGTGATAGCTGGTTCTCCCCGAAATGCATTTAGGTGCAGCGTCGCGTGTTTCTTGCCGGAGGTAGAGCACTGGATGGTCTAGGGGGCCTACAAGCTTACCGAAATCAGCCAAACTCCGAATGCCGGTAAGTGAGAGCGCGGCAGTGAGACTGCGGGGGATAAGCTTCGTAGTCGAGAGGGAAACAGCCCAGATCACCAGCTAAGGCCCCTAAGCGTGTGCTAAGTGGAAAAGGATGTGGGATCGCTTAGACAACCAGGAGGTTGGCTTAGAAGCAGCCATCCTTTAAAGAGTGCGTAATAGCTCACTGGTCAAGTGGTTCCGCGCCGACAATGTAGCGGGGCTCAAGCACACCGCCGAAGCTGTGGGACTCACACAATAACCCCGTTGGCCGGTTTACCGGTTGATGCAGGTGTGTGGGTCGGTAGGGGAGCGTCGTGCTACCGGTGAAGCGGCAGGGTGACCTAGCCGTGGAGGTTGCACGAGTGAGAATGCAGGCATGAGTAGCGAATGAAGGGTGAGAAACCCTTCCGCCGGATGACCAAGGGTTCCAGGGCCAGGCTAATCCGCCCTGGGTGAGTCGGGGCCTAAGGCGAGGCCGAGAGGCGTAGTCGATGGATAACGGGTTGATATTCCCGTACCCGCGAAGGAGCGCCCAAGACGAACCTTACTATGCTAACCACGCGAAGTGCCGGCGGTCTTCGGACCAAGGGTATGGAGTCTGGGATCCTGGTGGGTAGTAGTTTAGCGATGGGGTGACGCAGGAAGGTAGCTGATCCCGGCCGGTGGTTGTGCCGGGGTAAGCGTGTAGGCCGTGCCATAGGCAAATCCGTGGCGCATATAGGCTGAGACGTGATGCCGAGCCGATTCAGGTGAAGTCAGTGATCCTATGCTGCCGAGAAAAGCCTCTAGCGATGTTCCGAGCGGCCCGTACCCCAAACCGACACAGGTGGTCAGGTAGAGAATACCGAGGCGACGGGCGAACTGTGGTTAAGGAACTCGGCAAATTGCCCCCGTAACTTAGGGAGAAGGGGGGCCGGACGCGTGAAGCCCCTTGCGGGTGGAGCGTGGTATGGCCGCAGAGAGCAGGGGGAAGCGACTGTTTACTAAAAACACAGGTCCATGCCAAGTCGTAAGACGATGTATATGGACTGACGCCTGCCCGGTGCTGGAACGTTAAGGGGACCTGTTAGCCCG
>NZ_QHHV01000071.1:0-23819 GCF_003947245.1 Actinoplanes sp. ATCC 53533
TCGGGCTTTCGCCGGGTTTTCGCCGGGCTGGAGGTGGTCGAGCCGGGCTTCATCGCGGTCAGCGAATGGCGCGCCGAGCAGGAGCCGCAGCCACGGCCACCCCGGCCGAGGTGGCGGTCTACTGCGGAGTCGGCCGCAAGATCTGGCCAACCGCGGCGCCGGTTGGCCGGGCGGGCCGGCGCTGTCGTGGTAGCCGGTGCTGGAGTCGCCCGGCTTGCGGAGCTCCGGTGCCACCGGCGTTGGAGCTCGCCGCCCATGGCTGGCAGCCGTCTGTGAGGTGCGTCAGGTCAGGTGGTGTCGAGGTCGGCGACGAACCAGATTTGCCGACCCTGGTTCGACTCGTGCACTAGATGATCTATTCCAAGGATGCGGGGCCGGGTCGCCCATGATCGACGTTGTTGTGCGCGGGTGCGGAGCTGACCACGCTTCTACAAGATCCGGCCGCGGCTCGCGCAGGACTGTGGGCGCGATCGCCTCGTCGGCACCGCGGCGTTGTTCTCCAATGCCGGCGCGTCCGGCCGCCGGGGGTAGTGGTGGTAGCTCCTTTGCTCTGCTTCCCTATGGGAAACACCAGGTGCGGGGTGCGGTTCTGTCTTTCGGTCGATGCCGGGGCGCGCCGGCCAAGGTGTTTCCGATGGGGAAGCAGAGCAAAGTCACTTCTACCCTTACCTACCGCCGCCGCGGCCGAGTGAAAGGCGTCGGTCGAGCCCCGGGGGTCGCCGCGATCGAAGCGTCTGGGCACAGTTACGCGGGACCCTGGCCGGCAGGCCGTTCGCAAGGTTGAGATATGCCCGTTTTGGGGAGTCCGAGGAGGCGTGGAGATCGGTACGGGTCTCGGCCGTTTCGGCGTAAGGTCGGCGCGATCGAGGTGACGCGGTTGAGGCGGGCTACTGCTTACCAGGATCTCGACGGCGTCCCGATCAACAGCCGCACGGAAGCGGGCGTGACGTCGTTGACCCTCGGAAAATCTCGTCTAGATGATCTATTCCAAGGGGCGCGGGACGGCAAGCAGCGAAACCTGCGCCCGGGCGTCGAGCCGCAACGCCGAGATGCCCATCGCTGATAGCGAGCCGGATGCCGGTCGGCTTGCGGAGGTGCGGTGCCGTTGGCTTTTGGGGGTCGCAAGGCCGGCGGGAATTCGGTGCCTCCGGCGCTGGGGTCGCCGCGCTCGCGGTGGGCCGGTGGTTGGCAGGCGGTGGGCCGGTGGCTGGCAGGCGGTAGGCCGGTGGTCGGCAGGTGGCGGGACGGTGGTCGGCTGTGAGGTGCGTCAGGGCAGGTGGGTGTCGAGGTCTTCGAGGTCCGTGACGAACCAGATCTGCCGGCCCTTGTTCGACTCGTGCACCAGGGCTCGCAGCGCCGAGCTCGCCGCCAGGTGCGCCGAGATGTCGCCGACGATTGCCAGCCGGATCCGGTAGTTGACGAACTTTTGCATGATTTCGCCGGCCAGCCCGGTGTCGAGCGTGAAGAACCGTTCGTCCAGCCGGGCGGCCGGCAGGGCCACCACGTCTGAGCAGGAGAAGGCCGCTCCGATCACGTCGAGCGCGTCCTGCGCTGCGGCCAGCGGCGGGCCGTCGTCGGCGCAGATCAGCACCGGTACGCCGTTGCGTTGCTCCACCCGGTCGGTCATCGGCTGGCCGCCGCGCCGAACAGGCCGTTCTCCGGGCCGAGCAGTCCGTCGAGCAGCTGGAGGATGTCGGCGGTGGCGGCCGGGCTGCCCAGGATCACGACCTTCATGCGGGACCTCTCCTCGTCGTGGATCGTCTGGATGCGCAGCTGCCCGGGGGCATCGCGGGGAGCCTTGGCGCCGGCGGTGAGCAGGGTGCTGAGCCGGTCGGCGGCACCGGCCGCGAGCCCGTCGATCTGCACGATGCTGGACACCTCGGCGTGGCCGGGGGCCGTCGTGGCCGGGGCCTGCTCGCCGGTCAGTGCCTCGAGGTCCGCGCGGGCGATCCGGTACTGCTTACCGATTTTGACCGCCTTGAGCCGGCCGTCCCGGACGTAGTTTCGGACCGTCCGAACGTGCAACCCTAGCCGCTCGGCCACCTGCTCCACCGAGTACATATCGTTCCCCATCGCACCTCATCATTCCTCGCCATAGGGAAGTATAAGGTATCAGGCGGCGGCTCCGTGCAGCTCAGGACCACTTCACGCGGCGCGAACGGCGCCGGGTGGCCCAGCGTCGCAGCCACCACGTCGCGAGGCCGATGGCCGCGGCGGCGACGAGGAGATCCGCGAAGGCGCGCCAGAAGCGGGGCCCGAGCGACCCCGGCGGGTCGCCCGCCCGGGTGCGCCCCGAGGCGAGCACCTCGGATGCCACCTCCACGCCGGTGACCTGTGCGGGCGCGGTCAGCACGGTTGTCGCGGCGGCGGCGCCCGGCGCCAGGGCCACGATCCGGGCTGATCGCTCGTCGTGGACGGACACCAGCGCCGAGCCGTCCGGCCACCAACCGATCAGCTCCCGGACGGCCAGGTCACGCAGCCCGTGCAGCGCCGGGCCGACGCGGGTCAGGCCCGAGCCCGGATCGACGTAGCGGGTGCTCCACGCGGAGCCGTTGCGGGGCACGACCGTCAGGGCGCTGCCGTCCGGGGTCCAGGCGCCCCGGCCGGCCAGCACCGACCCCACCGGCAGCGAGAAGGTCGACACCTGGGCGCCGCCGACACCGAGCACCCACACCTCGCTCCCGCGCTGGTACGCCAGCCGGCCGTCCGCCGCGAAGGCCACCGCCGGGAACGACGTGCCCCGGGATGCGTCGGACAGCCTGGTCCAGGTGCCGACGTCGAGATCCACCAGGCTGAGCACGTCGTCCGGGCCGGTGGAGCCGCGCACCACGAGCCAGCGCCCGTCCGGTGACCAGGCGACCGGATCCGCGGTCCGCACCTGCCCGCCGTCGTCGCCGACCAGTTGCCGCAGGCGCAGGTCGGTCAGGGTGACGACCTCGACGGCCCGGCCGTCGCCGGAGTACGCGACGGACCGGCCGTCGGGCGAGAGCAGCACCGTGCCGCCGCTTTCCGGGGAGAACCCGGTGTTCAGCGTGCGGTAGTCGTCGTCGGGGCCGACCAGGCCGTACCGGGTCGGTTCGTCGATCCAACCGCCGAAGCGGGCGCCCGAGCCGGAGAAGAGCACTGTCGCCGCGGTCATCCCGGGACGGTCGGTGTCCCGGCGCGCCCCGAAGGGCAGCAGGCCGATCCGATCCGGCAGCGCGACCGCCGGGCCGGCCGGCCGTACCGGAACGGGGGTCCGGGTCAGCGGGACGATCAGGGCGAGCGCGCCGATCACCGCGACGGCCGCGAGACCGGCCGCGACCCGCCGCCGGCGGGCGGTGGCGATCGCGCGTTCCTGGACCGGGTACGCGGGCGCGTGCTCGGCGGCGAGCCGCAGGGCCTCCCGCAGCGGTGCGGTCATGATGTGCTCCTCTGCCAGGACAGGTCGAGCAGGTCAGGGGCGATCTCGCGGAGCCGGCGCAGGGCGTCGTGCCCGTGCCGCTTGACCGTGCCGATCCGGCAGCCCAGCACGTCGGCGGCCTGCGCCTCGGTCAGGTCGTCGTAGTAGCGCAGCACGATCACCGCCCGCTGTTTCGGGGTGAGCCGGCGCAGCGCCGCGGTGACGGTGAGCCGCAGGTCCGTGGCCTCCGCCGGGTCGGCGGTCGGGTGCTCCCGGGGCGCGCCGGTCAGCTGCTCGGTCACCCGGCGCCGCCGCCACCAGGCGATGTGCTGGTGATACATGGCCTGCCGGACGTACGCCTCGGGATTGTCGTCCCGGATCCGGCGCCAGTGGCGGTAGGTGTTCGCCAGCGCGCTCTGCAGCAGATCCTCGGCCAACTGGTGGTCACCGGTCAGCAGGTATGCGTTCCGGGACAGGGCGGAGCTCCGCTGCCGTACGAAGTCCCGGAAGTCGTCCACGCCTCTAGTAACGCCGGGCCCCCGCAAAAGGGTTGAGGGAGGGTCGGGTTAACCCTACTGTCGAATGGGCGGTCAGCGGGATCGGTCGGGAGGCATCGGGTGCCTAGCGTGAACGGCATGACCACCACCCCCGCCACCGCCGAGTTCGACCAGGGTCTGACTCAGCGCCTCCTGCGCCGCCTGGGGCAGGACACCCTCTACATCCTCGTCGGCTTTCCGCTGGGCCTGATCACGGTGGTCCTGTGCATGGTCGGCTTCTTCTTCGGCATCGGCACGGCGACCATCTGGATGGGCCTGCCGGTCCTGGCCGGCGTGATCATGCTGGCCCGCGGCTTCGCCACCCTGGAGCGGGCCCGGCTCGCGCCCGTGCTCGGCCGCCGGCTGCCGCACCCGGCCTACAAGCGCGCGCCGGAGGGCGCCGGCCCCGTCCGCCGGGTCCTGACCCCGCTCAGCGACGGCCAGTCGTGGCTCGACCTGCTGCACGGCATGTTCCGGTTCCTGCCGAGCACGATCGCCTTCGCCTTCGCGGTGGCCTGGTGGGCGGGCGCGCTCGGCGGCCTGACCTTCCCGCTGTGGGACTGGTCCATTCCGCGCGGCGTGGACAACCAGGATCTGCCGGAGCTGCTCGGCCTCGGTGACGCGGAGTCCACCCGGATCGTGTTCCACATGGCGATCGGCTTCTTCTTCGCCGGCACCCTGCTGCCGGTGATCCGCGGCCTGGCCCTGTTCGAGGCGGGCTTCGCCCGTGGCCTGCTCAGCGGGGTCAACGAGCTGCGCGAGCAGGTGGCCTCGGCCGAGGCGGCCCGGGACACCGCGCAGGCCCAGAAGGCGGCGGCGGTGTCCGCCGAGGCGACCGCGCTGCGCCGGCTCGAACGCGACATCCACGACGGCCCGCAGCAGCGGCTGGTTCGCCTCGCGATGGACCTGGGCCGCGCCCAGCAGCAGTTCAGCACCGACCCGGCGGCGGCGCAGGCCACGGTCGCCGAGGCCCTGGCGCAGACCCGCGAGACCCTGGACGAGCTGCGGGCCCTCTCCCGCGGCATCGCCCCGCCGATCCTGGTCGACCGCGGCCTGCAGGCCGCGCTGACCGCGCTGGCCGGCCGCAGCACCATCCCGGTCGACCTGGACGCGCCCCCGATCGCCCGGCTGGACCCGGCGATGGAGACGACCGCCTACTTCGTGGTGGCCGAGGCGCTCACCAACGTCGCCAAACACAGCTACGCCGGTGAGGTGCAGGTCAGCGTCCGGCGGGCGCCGACCGGCCTGCTGATCACGGTCGCCGACGACGGTGTCGGCGGCGCGAGCCTGGCCAAGGGGCACGGCCTGGCCGGCCTGTCGGACCGGGTCGAGGCGGCCGGCGGCGTGATGAGCCTGGAGAGCCCGGCGGGCGGCGGCACCACCCTGACGGTGGCCCTCCCCATCTGACCGGAGCGCAGCGCATAGGCTCGTCGGCATGCGGGTGGTGATTGCCGACGACGCCGTGCTGTTGCGCGAGGGTCTGATCCGGCTGGTGGAAGAGAACGGCCACACGGTCGTCGCGGCGGTCGGCGACGGCCCCTCGCTCGTGGCGGCGATCATCGAGCACCGGCCGGACGTGTCCATCGTGGATGTGCGGATGCCGCCGTCGCACACCGACGAGGGGCTGCGCGCGGCGGTCGAGGCCCGCAAGAAGGTGCCGGGCAGCCCGGTGCTGGTGCTGTCGCAGTACGTCGAGGTCGACTACGCCGACGACCTGCTCGCCGACCGCGCCGGAGCCATGGGCTATCTGCTCAAGGACCGGGTCTCCGAGGTCGCCGAGTTCCTCGACGCGCTGCACCGGGTGGCCGGCGGCGGCACGGTGCTGGACCCGGAGGTCGTCGGCCAGCTGCTGGTCCGCCGCCGCCGCGACGACCCGCTGCGCAACCTCACCCCCCGCGAGCGCGAGGTGCTGGGCCTGATGGCGGAGGGCGGCTCGAACACGGCGATCGCCCGCAAGATGGTGGTCACCGAGGGCGCGGTGGAAAAGCACGTCCGCAACATCTTCACGAAGCTGGACCTGCCCCCGGACGAGGAACAACACCGCCGGGTGCTGGCCGTGCTGACGTATCTGCAGTCCTGAATGTCGCCAATCGGACTCCGTGAAACCCCCTGATCGCTCGGCGGGTGTTGGTCAGTGACAACACCGAAGGGGGACACGGGGTGGCCGAGCACAGCGGCTTTGAAGAGTTCTACACCGGCACGCGACATCGGCTGATCACCTACCTGTACGCGATGACCGGCGACCGCGCGGAAGCCCAGGATGCCGCCCAGGAAGCCTACGTGCGGGCCTGGCAGCGCTGGTCCACGGTGTCCGGCTACGACAACCCCGAGGCCTGGGTACGCACCGTCGTCCCCGACCAGGCCGGCGCCGTCCACGCCGCCTCCGCCCATCGGGCCGGAGACGTCCACGCCGTCCTCGCCCCAGACCAGCACCAAGCCGACGTCAACGCTCGCCACCGGCGTCAGCCCCGCGATGATGCTGCAGCCGCAGGACGTGGGTTCCGGATATATCGCCGGAGCCGGCGCGGGCGGCGACTGGACCTTCGAATTCGGCGCCGTCGCCCTGGGCTGCCCGCGGGGCTCGAAGCCGGACCCGGTCGCGGAGCGCGGGCGCATGCTCCGCAAGGGCCAGCCGCAGGACGAGAACTTCGTGCTCCAGCACACCGGCCGGTACGCCGCCGGCGAGGCCGCGCGGTATCTGGATGAGATCCGGGAGCGGGTGTCCGCCTGCTCGCCGGACGGTGCGCGGTCGGTGCGCATCGCGGCCCAGGGCTTCGCCGGCGACGAGTCGGTGCTGGTGGTCTTCGACCACGGTGGCGGCCAGCTCGCCAAGAACGTGCTGGTGCGCAAGGGCGACGTGCTGACCGAGATCTTCAGCAAGCCGGGCCGAAGCGACTCGGCAAGCCGCGAGCTGGGCAGGAAGGCCGCGGCCCGGATCTGACGGACGTGCGGCCTGATCACCCCGAGCCGCGGGTGATCAGGCCGCGTTCGAGCGCGATGACCACCGCGTGGGTGCGGTCGCTGACGTCGAGCTTGGCGAAGATGCGCAGCAGATGGGTCTTCACGGTGGCCTCCGCGATGACCAGCCGCCTGCCGATGTCGATGTTGGACAGCCCGTCGGCGACGGCGTTGAGCACGTCCACCTCCCGCGCGGTCAGCGCCACCGGGGTGGGCTGCCGCATCCGGGCCACCAGCCGCTGGGCGACCCGTGGGGCGAGCACGGTCTCGCCGCGGGCGGCGGCGTGGATGGCGTCGACGAGCTGCTCGCGGGTGGTGTCCTTGAGCAGATAGCCGACGGCGCCGGCCTCGACGGCGCGCTCGATGTCGGCGTCGGTCTCGTAGGTGGTGAGGATCAGCACCCGGGCGCCGGCGTCGCGGGCGACGATCTCGGCCGTGGCGGCGACGCCGTCGAGCACGGGCATCCGCAGATCGATCAGCGCCAGGTCGGGGGCGAGCCGCTCGACCAACTCGACGGCCTCCCGGCCGTTGGCCGCCTCCGCGACGACCTCGATGCCGGACTCGGCGGCGAGCAGCGCGACGACTCCGGCGCGCATGACGGCATGGTCGTCGACCACCACGATGCGGAGTCTCTGGTCCGTCATGTCACCCCTGACCGTCGGTGGGAAGCGTGGCGAGCACGCGGGTGCCCTCGCCGGGAGAGCTCGTGACGATCAGTTCGCCGCCGAGTTCGGTGAGGCGCTTGCGCATGCCGTCGAGGCCGAAGCCGCGGGAATTCGCGACGACGAAGCCGCGCCCGTCGTCGGTGATCTCCAGGTCGATGCCGTCGGGCCGCGAAGCCAGCACGACGCCCACGGTGCTGGCGGCGGCGTGTTTGCGGACGTTGGCCAGCGACTCCTGGGTGCAGCGCAGCAGCGCGATGCGGGTCGGCTGATCGCAGGCGAGTTCGGGCAGGTCCGCCTCGACGGCCAGCCCGGTGTCCTCGGCGAAGCGGTCCAGGGTGCGGCGCAGGGTCCGGGCGATGGAGCCGGGGGCGAGGCCGCTCTGCGGCGCGGAGCCGACGAGCACGCGCGCCTCGGTGAGGTTTTCCCGCGCGGTCTGCTCGATCGACAGCAGTTGGCGGGCGGCACGGTCGGGCGCGGTCGCCAGGCTGGTGCGGGCCGCTTCGGCCAGCACGACGATGGAGGCGAATCCCTGGGCGAGGGTGTCGTGGATCTCCCGGGCCAGCCGGTCGCGCTCCTCGGCCGCGCCCTGGCGCTGGTGCGCCTCGGCCAGCCGCTGCTCGCTGGCGGTCAGCTCGGCGCGCAAGCGAGCAGTGCGTACGGCACCGTCGTCGACGATGCGGTGCACCAGCAGCCCGACGCCGACGCCGGCCGCGTAGCCGAGCACGGTGAACAAGGCATTGCCGGTGGCGAGGTCGTGCCGCAGGGCACCGCCGGCCACAGTGAGCGCGGCGGCGGCACCGCTGGACGCGACGGCCTGCCGCGGATCGCGGGCGAAGATCCAGAACTGCGGGAGCGCCGCGATGAACTGCGCCGCGCCGCCGCCGAGCAGATAGGACATCCCACCCAGGCCGAGAGCGAGGACGCCGAGGTAGACGGGCGGGCGCAGCACGGGACTGCCCGGGAACACCCGGACAATCCCGTAGCTCGCGGCGAGCCCGGCCAGCAGCGCCAACGACCAGATCTTCGTGGCGGCGGGTTGATCCCACACCGCGATGACCGGGGGACAGAGCCCCAGGAGCACCCAGACGGTGGCGTACCCCCGGTGCAGCGCACGCCACCGCTGCCGGTCGCCGGACCACGGCCGTTGATCCATTGTCGTTAGCCTACTGTCGCCGACGGCCGGCCGGCCGCGACCGGCGCCGGCGTGATCGCGCGGGTGCCGCGCGACGGCCACCAACTCCGGTCGCCCAGCAGCAGCATGAGCGCCGGCAGGATGGTGATCCGGATGACCACCGCGTCCAGCAGCACCGCCACGGCGAGCGCGAAGCCCATCTGCTTCATCTCGATGATGTGCAGGCTGACGAAGCTGGCGAACACCGTCACCATCACGAACGCGGCGCTGGTCACGACCCGGGCCGAGCCGCCGATGCCGTCGAGCACCGCCTGGCGGGTCGGCACGCCGCGCAGCGCCGCCTCGCGGATCCGGCTGATCACGAACACCTGGTAGTCCATCGACAGGCCGAAGAGGATCACGAGCAGGAACAGCGGCACGCGGGAGCCGATCGAGCCGGTCGACGTGAAGCCGAGCAGGCCCTCCGCCCAGGAGTTCTGGAACACCAGCACCAGCAGGCCGAGCGAGGCGGCCGCGGACAGCACGTTCAGCACGACGCCCACCAGGCCGAGCACCACGGACCGGAACGCGACCACCGTCATCGCGAACGTCACCAGCAGCAGCGCCGCCACGATCAGCGGAAGCTTCTGCTTCTGGTGTGCGGGATAGTCGGCGTACCGGGCGACGTCACCGGTCACCGCGGTCTCGGCGCCGGCGAGCCGGCCGACGGTGGCTGGGATGTATTCGCGGCGCAGGGTCTCCAGGGACGACTTCGCCGCGTCGGTACTGACGTGGTGCGGCACCGCCAGTTCCAGCAGGCGGATCCGGCCGTCCGGCGACGTGCGCGACTCCGCCGTGCCGGACAGCCGCGGGTCGGCCTTCGCGCGCCGGGCCAGGTCGCCCAGCGCGCCGGCGACCTCGCCGGCCCGCTCGGCGCCGGCCCGGACCACCACCTGGTGCATCGACTTCAGCTCCGGGAAAGCCTGGTTCAACCGGTCGTACGCCCGCATCGCGGGGATCTCGCGAGGATGTGTCTCCCGGCCCATGTCGGTGAGGTTCAGGCCCAGCAGTGGAGCCGACAGGGCCAGCATGAACAGCACCGCGGCGCCGAGCACGGCGGCCGGACGGCGGCTGGTGATCCGCAGTGCGGCCCCGGTGATCCGGCCGTAGCCCGCCGCCCGCGCCGAGGACTCGCCGCGAGTGGCCTTGCGGGCGGATCGGCGCTCCGCCCGCTCACCGAGCTTGGCCAACAGGGCCGGCAGCACGGTCAGCGAACTGACCACCGCGACCAGGGTGACCGTGATCGCGCCGGTGGCGATCGACGAGAAGATCACGTCATCGGCCAGGTACAGGGTCGCGCTGGAGACGACGACCGCGAGGCCGGACAGCACGACCGCGCGTCCCGAGGTGGCGGCCGCCAGCTCCACGATCGCCCGCGAGCTGAGCCGGCCGCCGGCCCGGGCCCGCTCCTCGCGCTCCCGCTTGAGGTAGAAGAGGGTGTAGTCGACGCCGACCGCCATGCCGATCAGCAGGATCACGTTGGTGCCGACGCCGGCGTCCGGAAAGGCGTGCGACGCCACCATCGACAGACCCACCGCCGCGATGATCGACGACAGCGCCAGCACCAGCGGCACGACGGCCAGCGCCACCGAGCCGAAGACGACCAGCAGGGTGATCAGCGTGACCGGCAGCGCGATCACCTCGGTACGCGCCAGGTCCCTACCGCGCAACTCGCCCACGCCCAGGCTGATCGACGGGCTGCCCGTCTCCTCGACCCGCAGCCCCGGGTAGGCGGCCTGGACCTGGGCGGTCTGCTCGCGCAGCGGGCCGACGTGCTTCTTGCCGTCGAGCTCGGGGCCTTTCATGGTCACGTCGAGGCGCACCGCCGTACCGTCGGCCGACCACACCGGCGCACTCACCGACTCGACCTCGGCCAGTGCCCGCATCCGCGTGGTCACGTCGCGGGCCGCGGTGCCGGCTGTGGCTTGGTCCAGCCGTGCGCCGCCCGGACCGGCGGCGATCAGCACCCGTTCCATCGGCCGCTGCTGCAAGCCGCCCTCGGCCGCCATCGCCTCGGCCCGGCCGGCTTCACCGATCCGGAAGTCTTCGGTGGTGGCCGGCTTGCCGCCCACCGCGATCCCCACCCCGAGACACAACACGACGAAGAAGAGCCAGCCGGCAATCGCCCGCCATGGCCGCCGCGCACTCCAGGAAGCCACCCGAACAGGAAGATCAGTCATGCCGTAAATGCTGGTCGCCGGCCCCTCCGCGGCGACAGGATCGACCGACCGAACCTGTCGTCCACCGGCCGGTGGACAACGACCGTAGGGCTAGCCCTACCTTCGACCGGCCCGCTCACCGTATCGATTCGGAGTAGCGGGCTGCCTAGCGTCAATGCCCATGAAGCACAGGGAGAATGTCACCGGATTCGCGGCACACGTCGCGCTGTGGAGTGCCCGGCATCGCACTCTCGCCATCATCGGCTGGATAGCCTTCGTCGTCGGGGTAACCGTCCTCAGTGGCCATTTCGGGACCCTTGAGGCCACCGAGTCCGACGCGGGGCACGGTGAGTCGGGGCGGGCCACGGTGCTCGTCGAGCAGGCCGGGTTCCCGGTCCGGCCCGCGGGGGAGATGGTCATCGTCAAGGGCGCCGACCGGGCCGCCGCCGTCGCCGACGTCACGCGGTCGCTGCGCGGGCGGGCCGAGGTCGATGCCGTCGCCGAGCCGCTGACCTCGCCCGACGGGCAGGCCTCGCTCGTCACCTTCACCATGACGGGTGACCCGGAGACCGCCAAGGACCGGGTGCAGCCGCTGCTGGACACGGTCGCCGCCGTCCAGGGCCGGCACCCCGGCGTCTACGTCGCCGAGGCCGGTGACGCCAGCGGCGACAAGATCATCGGTGACTCGCTCGACGAGGGGCTGACCCGGCTGTCGCTGCTCTCCATCCCGGTCACCCTGGGCATCCTGCTGGTGGCCTTCGGCGCGGTCGTCGCCGCGCTGATTCCGGTCGGCCTGGCGCTGACCGCCATCGTCGCCGCGATCGGCTTGCTCGCGGGGGCGAGCCGGCTCGCGCCCACTGTGGACACCACCACGCACGTCATGCTGCTCGTCGGCCTCGCCGTCGGCGTCGACTACTGCCTCTTCTACATCCGCCGGGAACGCGACGAGCGCCGCAACGGCGCCGACCCGCACCGGGCCCTGGTGATCGCCGCGCAGACCTCCGGGCGGTCCGTTTGGGTCTCCGGCCTCACCGTCATCGTCGCCATGGCCGGCATGTTCTTCACCCAGGACGCCACCTTCACCAGCTTCGGGATGGCCACGATCCTGGTCGTCGCGACGGCGGTGCTGGGCTCGCTGACCGTGCTCCCCGCGCTGCTGTCGGCGCTGGGCGACCGGGTCGACGCGATCAAGATCCCCGGCTTGTACCGGCGGAACAGCGAGGGCCGGGTCTGGCGGGCGGTGCTGCGGGTGGTGCTGGCCAAGCCGTTGATCTCGACGATCGTCGCCGTCGGTGTGCTCGCCGCGCTCTCCGCGCCGGCTCTTGACCTGCGGACCAAGGGCGAGAGCATCGAGGACGTCTCGCCGAAGCAGCCGATCGTGCAGACCATGGTGGCGATCGGCGAGGCGTTCCCCGCCGAGGTCGTGCCGGCCGAGGTGGTCGTCAAGGCGGCGACCGTGCGCGGGCCGCAGTTCGCGGCCGCGCTGGCAGACTTCCGCCGCGCGGCGGCGGCGAGCGGGCAACTGCGCGAGCCGATCGAGGTGCGGGTCAATCCCGCCGGGACGGTCGCGATCGTCTCGGTCGGCCTCGCGGGCAACGGCAGCGACCGTACGTCCGAACGGGCCGTCGAGACCCTGCGGGAAACCGTGGCACCGGGTGCCTTCGGGAAGCTGGCCGGTTCGACGGTGGCGGTGACCGGTGACACCGCCGAGAGCATGGACTTCAACCAGCGGCTGTCCGACTCGCTGCCGTGGGTGTTCGGCTTCGTCCTGGGCCTGGCGTTCCTGCTGCTGCTGGTGTCGTTCCGGTCCGTGGTGGTGGCGCTGACCGGCGTGCTGCTCAACCTGCTGTCGGTCGCGGCCGCCTACGGCATGCTGGTGTTCGTCTTCCAGTACGGCCACTTCGAGTCGGTGCTGGACTTCAAGTCGGGCGGCGGGATCACCAACTGGATGCCCCTGTTCCTGTTCATCATCCTGTTCGGCCTGTCGATGGATTACCACGTCTTCGTGCTGAGCCGGATCCGTGAGGGCCACGACCGCGGCCTGCCGACCAGGCAGGCGGTCAGCGAGGGCATCGGCCGGACGGCCGGCGTGATCACCAGCGCGGCGATGGTGATGGTGGCGGTCTTCGCCCTGTTCGCCACGCTGCCGCTGGTCTCGACCAAGGAACTGGGCGTGGGCCTGGCCGCGGCGGTCCTGCTGGACGCGACGATCATCCGGGCGGTCCTGCTGCCGGCGGTGATGGCCCTGCTGGGCGACAAGAACTGGTGGCTCCCGCGCTGGCTGAACTGGCTCCCGGAGGTGGCCCACGACCTGCCCCCGGCGGCCGTCGACGCCCAGCCCCGCCAGGAGCGCGAGCTGACCCCGGCGGCCTGACCGGCAAGAAGCAGGGGCGGTCGCCGGAATGGCGACCGCCCCTGGCTGCTGCCCGTGCGACTAGCTTCAGACCGGCGCGCCCGCAACGGCCTGGAGTGGCAGCCCGGTCGGGCTGGGTGTCACGGGACTGTGGTGTGCGCGTACCTCAGCTTTTGAACGCGTCTTTCACGTTTTCGGCCGCTTGCTTGAGCTTCGAGGTGGACTGGTCGGCCTTTCCCTCGGCTTCGAGGGACTCGTTGTCGGTCGCCTTGCCGACACCTTCCTTGACCTTGCCGGTCAGCTCTTCGGACTTGTTGTCGATCTTGTCGTCGGCGCCCATGGGACCTCCAGATGTGTGGCCTACGCAGTGGGGTTACCCGGCGTTTTCATCCGCAATCCTGGATGCGCCGAAAAGGTTGCCGGACGACAATCAGGCTGTCATCTGCCATTCCGGGGTTGGCATTAGCGATGTTGGGCCGCGCAGCAGTTCGCTGAACTTGGCCGGCGGCATCGGCCGGGCGAAGTAGTAGCCCTGGGCCGCGATGTAGCCCAGCGACAGCAACTGTTCCGCCTGCTCGGCGGTCTCCACCCCCTCGGCGACCGCGTGCAGGCCCAGCGCCTGTGCCAGGTGGATGACCGCCGCCGCGACCGGTGGCCGGCCGTCGACCTGGGCCTGGGTGAAGGTGCGGTCCAGCTTGATCTCGTCGATCGGGCAGTCGTGCAGCAGCGTCAGGGTCGAGTGCCCGGTGCCGAAGTCGTCCAGCGACACCCGGACGCCGAGCGCGCGCAGCCGGTGCAGGTTGATGATCGACTGGCCGGGTTCCAGGGCCATCGTCTCGGTGATCTCCAGGACGATCCGGTCGGCGGCCAGGCCGTGTTCGTTCAGCAGCGCCGCCACCCCGTCCGCGAAGCCGGGTTCGCGCAGGTCACGGGCCGACACGTTGACGTTCAGCACGCCCGGTGCGGCGTCGCCGTGCTCGGCGATCCACTCGGCGAGCTGGGCGAACGCCGTGCGCATCACCCAGCGGCCGAGCGGCACGATCAGGCCGGTGCGCTCGGCGACCGGGATGAACGCGTCCGGCGCCAGCGCGCCCCGGGTCGGGTGGGCCCAGCGGACCAGCGCCTCCGAGCCCATGATCCGGCCGTCGTCGAGCGAGACGATCGGCTGGTAGAGCAGGAAGAGCTGGCCGCCGGTGATCGCCTCGCGCAGTTCGGCACCGAGGTGGGCGTGCTCGGTGCCGTTGGCCGCCATGCCCGGCTCGTAGTGCAGGTATGCCGTGCCGGCCAGCTTCTTCGCCGCGTACATCGCGATGTCCGCGTGCCGCAGCAGCACCGAGGGCTCGTCGCCGGTGCGGCCGTCGGCGATGCCGATGCTGGCCCGGATCGGCAACTCGTGGCCGTCGGCGTAGACGGGCTGGCGCAGCGCGTTCATCATCCGCTCGGCGGCCAGGTCGGCGCCCGCCGGATCGGCGTCGTCCAGGACGACCACGAACTCGTCGCCGCCGAGGCGCGCCACGGTGTCTCCGGCCCGCAGGCAGCCTTCGAGGCGGTTCGCGACGCCGATCAGCAGCAGGTCGCCGACCTCGTGCCCGAGGGTGTCGTTGACCTCCTTGAAGTCGTCCAGGTCGATCAGCGCCACCGCCACCGGGCGGTCGGCCGCGCCGGCCAGCGCCAGCTGCAGCCGGGTGTGGAACAGCACCCGGTTCGCCAGCTGGGTGAGGGCGTCGTGGGTGGCGCCGTGGTCCAGCTGGCGCAGCAGCCGGTTGTTGTCGCGGAGCGCGGTGAGCTGGCGCAGCACCACGAGGGAGGTGGTCAGCACCGCCGCGATCACCACGGCCGGCTGGTCGGCATCGTGGCGCACGGTGACGGCGATCAGCAGGCCGTCGACGGCCACGACCGCCGCGTAGGGCAGCAGGCTGAAGGAGCGTCGCGGCGGCGTGACGCTGCCGCGGCGCGAGGCGAGACCGGCGGCCCGCTGACGCACGGCGGCCAGGGAGGCGAGGAAGAAGACGATCGGTGTGGTGGCCATGTCCGGGACCAGGAAGGGGTCGACCGCCTCGAGCGGCCCCCGGAACATCGGGCCCACCGCGCCGATCAACATACCTACGGCGATCAGGCGCAGCGCGCCGCTGTCGACGTAGAGGTGGCTGGAGAGCACGAACCTCGCCACCGCGAACACCGCGAGCAGGGCGATCACGGTAACGAACAGGGAGGTGTAGACGGCCGAGCTGTCGCTGTGAATCAGGGCGTCGCGGGTGACGTAGTGCCAGATGAACACCGCGGCCGCGACCATGACCGTGCCCGCGTCCAGGAACACCCGCAGCAGTTCGCCCGGGGTCTGCCGGCCCAGCGGCAGGCGGAACAGGGCATACATGATGGCGCCGACGCCGGCGGTGCAGAAGGCCAGCATGACCGGCCCGGTGTGCTGGCGCACCGGGTCGTCCGCGAACAGCAACTGGAAGGCCTGGATGGTGATGCCGACACAGACGAGGCCCAGCGCGTAGGTGAGGTGCCGCCAGAAGCGCCGGGTCGGCTCGGGCAGCGTCGCGGTGCGGGCCGCGCGCAGGAAGGCCAGGAAGGCCAGGATCTGCCCGACGACCGCCGGCAGCCAGAGCACCTGCTTCGGCTCGAACGGGTGTACGTAGTCGGCGAAGACCCCGAGCACGGCCAGGACGGCGATCACGCCCGAGGCGGGCACGAGCCGGTCCCGGTGCGCGGGCGGCACCTCAGACGTGCACATCCCTCAGCCCCCTCACGTCGGCCGTCTATCGCCTGTTCGGTCGCGCGGCCAGGATTGTGAGTTTTTGCGAATTCAGCGCCTGAAAAGCCGACAAATGGGCCTTTCTGGGTGATGACCGCCCGTGCGATCCGCCAAGATCATCGCCTACAGTGGATCTCGACACGTCACTGCTTTGGTCGTTCACCGAGGCGCTGCTGCCCCCGGAACGAGGCCGAGGGTGGACGCCGCCACGTCCACCCTCGGCCTCCCGCGCGGCTGGGCTAGCGTGAACGGGTGGCGGCAGATCCGGAGCGGAGGACGCCGGCGCCCGTCCTGGCAGCGATCTCGACCGGCGGAGTCCTGGGCGCGGTGTCCCGCTACGGCATCGGCGTGGCCTGGCCGCACGACCCACGGGCGTTCGCCTGGTCCACCTGGACGATCAACGTGACCGGATGCCTGCTGATCGGGGTGCTGATGGTGCTGATCGCGCACCGCTGGCCGCGACGGACACTGATCCGCCCGTTCTGGGGCGTGGGGGTGCTCGGCGGCTACACGACGTTCTCCACCGCGAGCGTCGACGTGCTGCGTGCGGCGCCGGCCACCGCGCTGCTCTACCTGGGCCTGACACTGATCGGCGCGCTGCTCGCGGTCTGGGCCGGCACCGCCGCGACGGAGGCGGTGCTGCGGCGATGACTGTGCTGCTGGTGGCGCTGGGCGCGGCGATCGGCGCACCGCTGCGCTATCTCACGGACCGGGCGATCCAGGGCCGGCACTCGTCCACGTTCCCGTGGGGCACGTTCACCGTCAACGTGGCGGGCTCGTTGCTGCTGGGCTACCTGATCGGGCTGCCGGTCGCGCCCTGGATGTCCGCGCTGCTGGGCACGGGCTTCTGCGGGGCGCTGACCACCTACTCGACGTTCAGTTTCGAGACGTTGCGGCTGGTCAGGGAGGGAGACCGGGTGCTGGCCGCGGCGTACGCGATAGGCAGCGTGCTCGCCGGCCTGGGTGCCGCCTACGCCGGGCTGCTGCTCGCCCAGGCGGCGGGCTGACCCGGGCGTTGCCGAGTTGAAACCGTCATGGGGCAACAAACGATCTTGGATGTTGTTAGCGTCCGTTCCGTGAACGACCAGCCGGAGCCCCAGCACCCCACCCCGCCGCCCGCGCCGAACCCCGCCGCGGACGCCACGACCGTGCAGCCCCCGGCCTTCGGCACTCCGCCGACGCCGCAGCCGGGCATGCCCTACGGCGCTCCGCCTGCCTCGCCCTACTCCCCGCCCAACGCTCCCTACGGTGCCCAGGACGGAACGCCGCCCTACGGCGCTCAGCCCGGTCCCGCCTACGGGGCGCCGCAGCCTGGCGCGTATCCCGGCTATCCGGCTTCCGGTGCTCCCGGCTATCCGCCGCCCGGCAGCGGTGGCACAAGTGGGTTCGCCATCGCCTCGCTGATCTTCGGCATTCTCGGCGGCATCCTGTTCAGCGTCATCTTCGGCATCGTCGCGCTCTTCCAGATCCGCAAGCGCGGGCAGACCGGCCGTGGTCTCGCGATCACCGGCCTCGTGCTCTCCGGCTGCTGGGTGCTGTTGATCGCCGGCGGCATCACGGTCGCGATCATCAGCGACGCGGGCAACTCTTCCGCGAGCAGCAGCAGCGGCAGCACCGCCGACACCGACACCGACAGCGGCACGGTGTCGGTCACCAAGCTCAAGCCGGGCAACTGCATCAACGGCCTCAACGGCATCGGCAGCATCGAGGATCTCCCGGTGGTCTCGTGCGCGCTGCCGCACGAGGGCGAGGTATACGCGGTCTTCGAGCTCCCGGCCGGCCCGTGGCCCGGTGACACCGCCGTGCAGGAGCAGTCCGAGACGCGTTGCAAGGCCGAGCTCGAGACCTACGCACCGAAGGCGGCCGACACCGTCGAGGTGCTCTACCTGCACCCGCTGCAGCTGTCCTGGTCCCGCGACCGTGGCGTCACCTGCGTGGCCACCGACGAACGCGGCACAAGCTTGGGCTCGGTCCGCGACTGACCCCACGAGCACCATGCGACCACGCCGGACATGCCCTTGATCTTGATCATGCGGCCTGCGAAGCCGAGGCCGAGGGCGGGAAGAGCAGTACCCCCATGTCCTCGTCGGTGAGGGGTTCGGCGAAGTAGTACCCCTGCCCGAGTTCGCAGTTGCCGTCGGTCAGCTCGCTGAGCTGGCCCGCGTCCTCGATGCCCTCCGCGATCGTGGACAGGTGCAGCGCCTGGCCGAGCTGGATGATGCCCAGCGTCAGCGCCGCCGCGGCCGGCACGTCGCCGACGTCGTCGACGAAGGATTTGTCGATCTTGATGATGTCGATGGGGAAGCGGCGCAGGTACGCCAGGCTCGAGTAGCCCGTGCCGAAGTCGTCGATCGCCAGGCGGACGCCCAGGCTCTTGATCTGTTGGAGCTGGGCCAGGGTTGACGGCCGGTGGTCCACCAGCAGGGACTCGGTCAGCTCGATCACCAGGCTGGTGGCCGGCAGGCCGCTGTTGCTCAGCGCCGACGCCACCATCTCGGGCAGGTCGCTCTGGTCGAGCTGGACCGCCGACATGTTGACGCTCACGGTCAGCGGGCGCTTGCCTTCCCGGCGCTCGTTCCAGCGGGCCGCCTGCCGGCAGGCCTCGCGCAGCACCCATTCGCCGATCGGGACGATCATCCCGGTCTCCTCGGCCAGCGGGATGAAGTCCAGCGGCGGGATGATCCCGCGCTCCGGATGCTGCCAGCGGACCAGCGCCTCCAGGCCGGTGATCTCGCCGGTCTTCAGGTGCACGATGGGCTGGTAGCGCAGCTCGAACTCGTGCCGCACGACCGCCCGGCGCAGGTCCGCCTCCATCTCCAGGCCGGCCTGGAAGGCCTCCTGCATCGCCGGTTCGAAGATCTCGTAGCGGTCCTTGCCCTGCTTCTTCGCCTGGTACATCGCCAGGTCCGCGGAGACCATCAGCTCCTGGCCGTCGTGGCCCTGTGCCGGGCTGTACGCCACGCCGACGCTGCAGCTGACGAACGTCTCCTTGCCGTTGAGGTCGAACGGCTGCCGCAGGGTTTCGATGATGCGCCGGGCCACCGGTACGGCCTCCTCCAGCCCCTGCGCCAGCGGCAGCAGCACCGCGAACTCGTCGCCGCCGAGGCGGGCCGCCATGTCGGCCGAGCGCAGGCACGTCTTGATCCGCTCGGACACCGCGACGAGCAGTTGGTCGCCGGCGGAGTGGCCGAGGGAGTCGTTGACGACCTTGAAGCGGTCCAGGTCGACGAAGAGCATGGCGACGCCGGCGCCCTCCTGTTCGGCCGCGGCGAACGCGCGCTCCATCCGGGCCTGGAACAGCGCGCGGCTGGCCAGTCCGGTCAGGGAGTCGTGGAACGCCTCGTTCATCGCTTCGAGGGTGCGGGCGTCGGTCAGCGCCAGGCTGACGTGCTCGGCGAACGCGCGCAGTATGTCCTGGGCCTGCTTGTCCCAGTCCCGCGGGCCGCGGTAGGTGCCGACGGTCAGGCAGCCGACGACCTCGCCGTTTTCGTGTACGGGGACGGCCATCACGGCCTTCATGCTGGAGCGCACCACCTCGGGGATGGCGATCGGCGAGTTCGCGTAGTCCTCGACCATGATCAGCTCGTCGCCCAGCACGGCGAGGCCGGCCACGCCCGCGGAGTGCAGCGGGATGCGCTTCATCTTCGGCAGCACGCCCGGGTCGAAGCCGACGCTGGAGACCATGGAGCCGACCGACGGGTCGTCCTTCTCCAGCAGGTTCAGCGAGGCCATCTCCAGGTCGAGCAGTTCGGCGGCGCTGGCGGTGATGCCGTCGAGGATCTGCTGCAGCGGGGCGCGGCGGGCGATCAGCCGCTGGATCCGGGTCAGGTGCTCGAAGAGGCGCTGGCGTTCCTGCAGGGAGTCGGCCAGCCGGCCGTTCTCCCGGGCCTGCCGGCGTTCCGACTCCAGGACGTGCAGGGTCCGCAGGCTGAGCTCCAGCACGCGGGCCATGCCGCGGAGCAGGCAGACGTCCTCGTCGGTGAAGTCCGGGCCGCTGCGGCCGAGGACCAGCGCGCCGGGTGCCCGGCCGCCCAGGGTCGCGCCGCTGACCGCGTACGCGGTGCCGGCCAGCCGCAGCACGGTGCGGCGCCCGGCGGTCACCTCGGTGAGCACTGCCGGGCGCACCTGGTCGGCGGGTACGCCGATGGTGGCGACGACGTGTCCCTCGATGACGAGCACAGCGACCTCGGCATCGAGGGCGCGCGCCGCGCATTCGACGGCGGCGAACTGCGCGGCCGGCCCGTCCGGCCGGTCAGCTACCACGGAGAGGAACTCCGTCAGCTGCTGAGTTGCAAGCATGCCCATGACCACGTTTGTCGGTTCACCGGGCGCGGAGCTGAGTTGTTCCGGGTGACCGTTTTCGGCCTCGGGCGTTCCCGATCCCACACCGGAGGCCCGGATAAAGGTCCGGTAACAACCCGCCGGTGGCCTCCGCGGGCCCCGAACGCCCGGTCGGAGCCGCTCCGGTCTACCGAGTTCACACCCTCGGGCAGCAGACGGGCAGGAAATTTGATCATTCGGGCATGACCTTCATCCGGTTTCGCCCGCCGATGGGATGATATTGGGCGGGTCGCGGCCGTACCGAAGCGGGCAGAGACACACCGAATCAGCGCGCTCTGTGATGGGGGCCACACGTTTCTCCGGTGTTACAAATGGTCCACGGCAGCCGCGCACAAAGCGAATGCCAGGGTGGGCGGCCGGAGGTGCGAATGTGAACGCGGAAGAGCGGCAGCATCAGATCGTCACCCTCGCCCGCCGGCAGGGTGAGGTGGACGTCGCAAAGCTGGCCGCCGAACTGACCGTTTCCGCGGAGACGATTCGGCGCGATCTGCGACTTCTCGAAAAGCACGGCCTGCTCCGCCGTACGCATGGCGGCGCGTATCCGGTGGAGACCGCGAAATTCGAGACCGACCTGGCCATGCGCACCACCCGGGGCGTTCCCGAAAAGCGGCGGATCGCGGCCGCGGCGGTCGGTCTGATCGGCGACGCGGAAACCATCTTCATCGACGAGGGCTTCACCCCGCAGTTGATCGCGGAGGCCCTGCCCACTGACCGGCCCCTCACCATCGTCACCGCGTCGCTGAACACAGCGGCCTGGCTGGCCACCTCCACACCGGCGACGGTGCTCCTGCTCGGGGGCAGGGTGCGCGGCCGCACGCTGGCCACCGTCGACCACTGGGCCAGCAGCATGCTGGCCGGCTTCGTCCTCGATCTCGCCTTCGTCGGCGCCAACGGCATCTCCCGGGAGGTCGGCCTGACCACCCCGGACCCGGCCGTGGCCGACGTCAAGGCACAAGCCGTCCGGGCCGCCCGCCGGCGGATATTCGCCGGCGTGCACACGAAATTCGGCGTGCGGACGTTCTGCCGTTTCGCCGAGATATCTGATTTCGAATCACTGGTCACGGACACCGGTCTGCCGGCGTCCGAGGCGCACCGCTATTCCCGGCTCGGACCCCAGGTGATCCGGGTCTAACCGGAAAAGATTTCGCCCTTCACTGCCGCGATTGCGATCGCCGGCACGGCTCGTGCATGTCTGTAAATGGAGGATCCGCTGTGCAGAAACCAGGTAAGAGACTCTCGTTGTTGATCGCGGGTGCGACCGCGGGCGCCTCGTGCTCTCGGGGTGTTCCGGCGCCGGCTCCACGACGGGCGGCGGCGACGCCGCCGACAACACCATCACCGTGCTCATGGTCGGCAACCCGCAGATGGAGGACATCGAGAAGCTGACCGCCGACAACTTCACCAAGCAGTCCGGCGTCACCGTGAAGTTCACGATCCTCCCGGAGAACGAACTGCGCGACAAGGTGACGCAGGACGTCGCCAACCAGGGTGGGCAGTACGACGTCGCCACGGTCGGCGCGTACGAGGTGCCGATCTGGGCGAAGAACGGCTGGCTGCACGAGCTGTCGACGCAGGCGGCGGCCGACTCGGCGTACGACACCGCGGACCTGATCAAGCCGATGGTGCAGTCGGTGACCGGCGAGGACGGCAAGATGTACGCGGCGCCATTCTACGGCGAGTCCTCGTTCCTCATGTACAACAAGGAGATGTTCGAGGCCAAGGGCCTCACCATGCCGGAGAAGCCGACCTGGGCGCAGGTCGCCGAGTTCGCCGCGAAGCTCGACGACAAGGCCAAGGGCACCGCCGGCATCTGCCTGCGCGGCCTGCCCGGCTGGGGCGAGCTGTTCGCCCCGCTGACCACGGTCGTCAACACCTACGGCGGCACCTGGTTCGAGAAGGACTGGACGCCGAAGGTCAACGCGCCGGAGTTCAAGGCGGCGACCCAGTTCTACGTCGACCTCGTCCGCAAGTACGGCGAGTCCGGCGCCCCGCAGGCCGGCTTCACCGAGTGCCTGAACACCTTCGGTCAGGGCAAGGCCGCCATGTGGTACGACGCCACGTCGGCCGCCGGCACGCTGGAGGACCCGAAGGCCAGCAAGGTGGCCGGCAAGGTCGGCTACGCGTATGCCCCGGTGAACAAGACGGAATACTCCGGCTGGCTGTGGACGTGGGCGTTCGCCATGCCCAAGACCACCAAGAAGGCGGACGCCGCCTGGAAGTTCGTCTCGTGGGCGACCGGCAAGGACTACGAGAAGCTGGTCGGCGAGAAGCTCGGCTGGTCCCGGGTGCCGTCCGGCAAGCGCACCTCGACCTACTCCATCCCGGAGTACAAGGAGTCCGCGAAGGCCTTCGCCGACGTGACGCTCGGCTCGATCGAGCACGCCAACCCGCAGAACCCGGGACTGCAGCCGCGGCCCGCGCTGGGCGTGCAGTTCGTCGGCATCCCGGAGTTCGCCGACCTCGGCACCAAGGTGTCGCAGGAGGTCAGTGCGGCGCTCACCGGCAGCAAGACGGTCGACCAGGCCCTGACCGACGGTCAGAAGCTCGCCGAGGACGTGGCGAAGAAGTACAAGTAGTGCCGGCGGGGGCGCCGTCGTAGCGGCGGCGCCCCCGCACCGACCGGAAGGCCAGAAATGACCGACGTCATCACCCGGGCGGACGAACAGACCGAGACTCCGCCACCCGTACCCGTCAAGGGCGGGGCCAAGGATCGCTGGGTCCGCCGGGCGCCGCTGCTGCCCGCCCTCATCTTCGCGATCATCGTGACCCAGGTGCCGTTCCTGGTCACCATCTATCTGTCCACGCTGGGCTGGAACGCCCTGCGGCCGGGCGCGCGGAACTTCGTCGGCATCGACAACTACGTCACCGTGCTCACGGATTCCCGGCTGCGCTCCGCGCTCGCCAACACCGTCGTCCTGACCGCCGGGGCCGTCATCTTCTCGATGATCCTGGGCCTGGCGCTGGCGGTCCTGCTGGACCGCAAGTTCCCCGGCCGGTCCATCGTCCGGACGATGCTCATCACGCCGTTCCTGGTGATGCCGATCGCGGCGGCGCTGCTCTGGAAGCACGCCATCTACAACCCGGGGTACGGCCTGATCAACGGCATCTTCGGCGGCTCGACCGACTGGGTCTCGTCGTACCCGAAGGCAGCGGTCATCGCCACGCTCGTCTGGCAGTGGACGCCGTTCATGATGCTGATCCTGCTCGCCGGCCTGCAGTCGCAGAGCGAGGACATCCTCGAGGCGGCCCGGGTCGACGGCGCCAGCGGCTGGCGGATCTTCACCTCGATGACGCTGCCGCACCTGCGGCAGTACCTCGAGCTGGGCGCGCTGCTCGGCTCGATCTACCTGGTGAACACCTTCGACGCCGTCTTCACCATCACGCAGGGCGGCCCCGGCTCGCAGACCACCAACCTGCCGTACGAGATCTACCTGACCACGTTCCGCAAATTCGAGTACGGCGAGGCGTCGGCCGCCGGCGTCATCGTGGTGCT
>NZ_QHHV01000719.1:0-1920 GCF_003947245.1 Actinoplanes sp. ATCC 53533
CGGCCAGCAGGACACCACGACGTGCTGCGGTCGCCGACTCCGGTCGGTCGCGCCACTCGTAATAGCCCGACCGGGACACCTCCAATTCCGTGCACATCATCACGATGGGAAAGTCAGCCTTCTCGGCGTCGATAAGCTCGTAAACGTCGCTTACCGATGATCCTGAGCGAAGAAGGCCGCGGCTTTTTTCAGGAACTCGTTCTGCAGCCGCAACTCCCGGTTCTCACGTTCGAGTTCCTTCAACCGCGCCCGATCCGGCAAAGCCAGGGGCTGTTCTTCCACAGGGTGACTCTTCCTATACGCGCTGACCCAATTACCGAGAGTGCCGTCCAACAAGCCGAGTTCCCGCGCGACGACCGCGATCGGACGTGACGTCTCGATCACCATCTTCACCGCCTCATCGCGGTACTCCTGCGAGTAGGACCGTTTCTGCCGCGCCATGCCCATCTCCATCCCAGACCGAGATCATATTAGATCCCCTGTCCGGAAACTTCGTGGCAGCTCAGTTGGTCCACCAGGCGTTCAGGCGGATGAGGTTGATCGCGGTCGCGGCGAAGGTGTGTTCGAGGGTGACTTTGCTCAGGCCGGTGTAGCGGGCTTGGTGGATGCCGGTGACGGCGGTGGTTTGGTGGATGGTGGCTTCGATCCCGGCGCGGGCGCGGTAGGTGTGTTTCCACGCCGGGGTTTGTTGCTCGGCGCGGGCCTGGCGCAGGGTGTCGTGCAGGTGGCGGGGTTGCAGCGTCAACTGTCGGCCGGAGCGCTGCGAGCGGGTGCACGCGGTGCGGGCCGGGCAGATACTGCAGGTGCTGGTCGGGAAGCGGACCACGATGGCGTCGTGGCCGTTCTGGCGGGTGGGGTGCCAGCTACCCGAGTGGTGGCCTTGCGGGCAGGTCGCTTGCTGGTGGTCGAAATCGATGGTGAACGCGGCCTGGGTGAAACCGTTGTTAGTGCGGGCGGGGTGGCAGGAATCACCACGCATCGGGGCGATCAGGCTCACCTGGTACTCGGTGCGGCAGGCCAGCAGGTTCGTCGTGGAGGGGTAGCCGGCGTCCATGAGGTGTTCGGCCGGTAGCAGACCCCGACCGGCGAGCATCGCATTGATCGGCATCGTCATCGTTGAGTCGGCCACCGCGGCGTGGGTGGTGACCACGTTCGTGATCAGGTTCGGTGGGCGGGTGGGATCGGTACCACCGCCGGGGGTGGGGGTGTTGTCGCAGGTTTCACTGATATGGACTTTGTAGCCCTGCCAGCGGTGGCCGCGTTTCTCGCTGTAGCGGGCATCGATGTCATACGGGGAGATGATCCTGGTTCTGCCCGGCAGGCTCACCGTCGATATCGGCGTCCCGCCAGATCACCTCCCGCCCAGCCTCGCCGCGAACGTATTGCTGGATCCACACCTGGCGCAGCACCTCGACGGCGGGGATCTCACCCAGCCAGGGCGGGGCCTGCCCGTCGAAGACCGCGGCCAGCAGTTGGTAGCCGTCCGTCCCGACCTGGGCGGCGAGTTTCCGCCGGCCGGGCTGGTCTTTCGGCAGCCGCCATTCATCGATCCGGGCACCGTATCGTCGGACCATCGCCGCGTCGACGTGCTCAGCCGCCCACCGCGGTGCCGCCACCGTCAGGGCTTCGAGGGCCGCCCGCAGCGTCTCACCGACCATCTCCAGACGGTTGAGATCACGAACCGCGGCCATCACATACGTCGCGTCGGTGCGCAGCCGACCCCGGGCTTTGACCAGGCCCTGCTCGACCAGCCGGTCCAGGAGAGTCTGGAACGCCACACCCTGCAGATCATGGGTGACCAACCGGGTCCGGAACTGTGACAACACACTGAAATCAAAACCCGGATCCGTCAACACCAAACCCAAACAGTATTTCCAGTCGATCCGCCCCCGGACCGCGTCAGCGGCCTGCCGGTCGGTG